>WRLS01000093.1 GCA_009776345.1 Oscillospiraceae bacterium
ATCTATATTGTCATGGAATCAAACGTAACGGAAATCGGCCGCGATGATGATGAATAAGAACCCATCTTCAATAACGAGATGTGCCGGCGCATTGAAGCGATTTTTTGCAGTGCGAGGCAAATTTTCGCAGGAATACTCCATGTATTCCAAGGAAATTTAACGAAGCAATGCGGAAAATCGCCAATGCGCCGGTGCGTTGAGTATTGAAGATGGGTTCTAAGTAAAAGGAGGGCACTACAATGGCAGGCCATTCTAAATGGAACAACATAAAACGCAAAAAAGGCAAAACCGACGCGCAAAAGGCGAAAATCTTCACAAAAGTGGGCAGGGAGATTTCCGTGGCTGTGCGGGAGGGCGGCGCAAACCCCGACGCCAACTCCAAGCTGCGGGACTTGATCGCGAAGGCGAAAAGCCTGAACGTCCCGAATGAAAACATCGAGCGCACTATAAAAAAAGCAGGGGACTCCGACCGCGACAATTACGAGTTTATTATGTATGAGGGCTACGGCCCCGGCGGCGTCGCGCTTTTGGTGGAGAGCCTTACCGACAACCGCAACCGCACTGCTGGCGACCTGCGCCACTACTTCGACAAAAACGGCGGCAATTTAGGGCAGAGCGGCTCCGTGGGCTTTTTATTCGAGCGCAGGGGCGTACTCGTGAGCGAAAATGAAGGCTACAAGGAAGGCGACCTCATATATGACGCATTGGAGGGCGGCGCGTATGACTTCGAGCTTTCCCCCGAGGCCGTGGAAATCTACTGCGACCCGAACAATGTAGGCGATGTCCGCGAGGCTATGGAAAGCATGGGCTACAGCTTTGTTTCCGCCCAGCCGGAGTACGTCCCCCTCAGCCTTGTAAAGCTTGACGAGGACGGTGCGAAAAAAATGGAGCGCCTTATAGAAATGCTTGAGGACAACGACGATATCCAAAATATCTGGCATAACTGGGAAGAGGGATGAGCGCGCAATGAACCTTCGTGAATACACCGAAAACCGTCTGCTCTTTTTTGACGGCGCAATGGGCACGATGCTCCAAAGGCAGGGGCTTGCATCGGGCGACCTGCCGGAGCTTCTCTGCCGTTCCTCGCCCGATGCCGTTACAAAAATCCACATGGATTACGTCGCGGCGGGGGCGGATGTCGTCACCGCAAACACCTTCCAGGCAAACGAGCTTAAGCTCGGCGCACACAGCGTGGAGGATGTCGTGGAGGCGGCGGTGAATTGCGCCAAAGCGTCGGGCGCGCGCTTCACTGCCCTCGACGCGGGGCCGCTCGGCCAACTTATGGAGCCGATGGGTCCGATGACCTTTGACCGCGCGTACGAAATCTACGCCCGCCAGATCAAAGCGGGGGCGAAAGCAGGCGCGGACCTTATCCTCATTGAAACAATCTCCGACCTCTACGAAGCCAAGGCCGCTGTGCTTGCCGCCAAGGAAAACACCTCCCTGCCGGTTTTCTGCACCATGACCTTTGAAGAAAACGGCCGCACCTTCATGGGCTGCGACCCGCTCAGCGCTGTGCTTACTTTACAGGGGCTGGGCGTGGACGCGCTGGGCGTGAACTGCTCCCTTGGGCCGGAAAAGCTGCGCCCCGTCGTGGACATCATGCTTCGCTATTCGCGCGTGCCCGTAATGCTGCAGGCGAACGCAGGGCTTCCCGTAATGCGCGGCGGCATCCCCTGCTATGATATCACACCGGAGCAGTACGCCGCCGAGGTTATGGGGATGATAAACCGCGGCGTTGCGGTTATCGGCGGATGCTGCGGGACCGACCCGGATTACATCCGCCTAATTAAAAAAATGGCGGGGGACAGCCCGCCCGCTAAAAGGGCCGCACAGCGCGTAACAGCCTGCTCGTCAGGTTCCAGGGCGGTGATTTTTGACGATTCGTTTACGGTAATCGGGGAGCGGCTAAACCCCACGGGCAAAAGCAAAATGCAAGAAGCCCTGCGTGATGGCGACATGGATTATCTTACCGAGGAAGCAATTGCGCAGGCAGACGAAGGCGCGGCGCTCCTCGACCTTAACGTATTCACGGCGGAAATTGACGAGGCGTCGGTTATGGCACAGGCTGTCCGCGAAATCGGCGGCATGGTAAAAACCCCCTTGCAAATCGACAGCGCAGACCCTATCACCATTGAAGCAGGATGCAGGGCATATAACGGCAAGCCCATTATAAACTCTGTCAATGGGAAAAAAGACGCGATGGAGAAAATCTTCCCCATCGCAAAAAAATACGGTGCGCTTATTATCGGGCTTACGCTGGACGAAAACGGCGTCCCGCCTACAGCGCAGGGGCGTTTTGATATCGCGCGGCGGATCCTCGAAGAAGCGCGGCACTACGGCATCCCGGAGGAAGACCTCATCATCGACTGCATCGCGCTCCCCGCCGCTACGCATCCCGCGCAAAGCGCCGTAACATTGGAAGCAATCCGCCTTGTGAAAGAGAAGCTTAACCTAAAGACAATCTTGGGCATAAGCAATGTATCCTTCGGCTTGCCGGGGCGAGACAAGCTAAACGCCGCGTTTCTCGCCGCCGCCTTAGGCGCGGGGCTTGACAGCGCAATCATGGATCCGGCGCAGCTGCGCAGCTGCGCGGAGCGCCGCAGGATTGAGGAGTGAGGATTGAGGTTTTAGGAAAAGGACGGTACGACAATTTCCTTCCCTTCCTAAATCCCCAATCCTAAAACCTAAATCCTGCCGAAGGCCGCCTCCCGCACTACCCTTTCACACAGCTCCCCGAAATCTATACCGGCGGCGGCGGCTTCTTGCGGCAGCAGGCTGGTCGGCGTCATGCCGGGCAAGGTGTTCGCCTCCAGGCAATAAATAAGCCCATCCTCCCCCAAAATAAAATCTATGCGCGAATACGAACCCAGCCGCAGCGCCCCATGCACCGCAAGCGCACAGCCCGCCAGCTGTGCTTCAAGTTCCCCGCTTATATCCGCGGGGCAGACTTCTGTCATTAGCCCGGGCTGATATTTGTTTTTGTAATCATAGAAACCGCCGTATTTGGGGATGATTTCAATCGCCGGGAGGGCTTCGCCCGCCAACACGCCGACAGAAAATTCCCGCCCCGCGATTTTTTTCTCCGCGAAGACCGCGTCTTCGTATTTTTTTGCGTACTCAAGCGCCGCCCCCCACTGATCCGCAGTTTCGATGATTGACACGCCCACGCTCGAACCGCAGCCGACGGGCTTCATTACACAGGGCAGCCCCACGCTTTCGGGGACGGCCGCACTGTCCGCGGGGACTACCGCCCAATCCGGCGTAAGGATACCGGCAAAGCGCATCAGCTCCTTTGATACAAGCTTATCCATTGCCAGCAGGCTCCCGGTGTACCCCGTCCCCGTATATGTAACCCCGTACATATCAAACATTGCCTGGAGCCTGCCGTCCTCACCGGCAGACCCGTGCAAAGCCAAAAACACGGCATCCGCCGTGCGGCAAATTTCCGTCACGTTCGGCCCGACAAGCCCCGCCCTCCCGCCGTTTTCACGGCGCACCGCGTCTAAATCGGGTTCATGCTCCGGCACTTTAAACTCATACGAAGCTTTGCCGTATTTTTTATAGAACCCGTCAAAATCATCGGCATCGGGCGCGCCGCAATACAGATCCAGCAGCGCGGCATGATGCCCGCGCGACAAAAGCGCGTTTGCGATCATGCATCCTGACGAAAGCGAAACATCCCTTTCCGGGCAAAGCCCCCCTGCCAGCACACAAATTTTCATAGCTCATCAATCCCCCCATAATAGCATAACCGTATCATTTTTATTATATTATACGTATGAATTATACAGTTGTTTCATCAATATCCATATTCATGGCAATGTAGGGCGGCGCGGAGCGCCGCAGGTTTTAGGATTTAGGTTTCAGGTTTCAGGAAAAGGACGACACGACAATTTCCTTCCCTTCCTAAATCCTCATTCCTAAAACCTCAATCCTGCCGAAGGCCGTAGGGGACGGCGTCCCCGACGTCCCGAAATTATTAAGCAATCAACAACATTGCATCGTAGGGACGACCCTCGCGGTCGCCCGCATTTACCGCATCGCATCGTACAATGCGGACGACCGCAAGGGTCGTCCCTACGGCATAACAAATTTTTTCGTGTAGGGGCGGCAACCTGCCGCCCGTCAAAGGCAAATCGAATATTCGCGGTCGGGGATGGAACCCCGACCCTACAAGCTCCTTCCCTTCCTATTTTCTATTTTCCAATTTCTATCTGCGCAAAAGGCGGTACCCTATGAAACGTCTGGAAACCCCGCGGCTGATCCTCCGCGCGTTCACGCCGGATGACCTCGCCGACCTGTATGAATACGCAAAAAACCCAAACGTCGGCCCGCACGCGGGATGGCCCGCGCACAAAAGCCTCGACCATTCAAGGGCGGCGCTTCGGGATTTTATAAAGCACCGCGAATCCTGGGCAATTGAGCTTGCGGGAAGCGGCAAGGTAATCGGCTCTGTCGGGCTTCACACAGACAGGCTTTGGGAACGCGCGGGCGTAAAAATGCTCGGCTATGTCCTCTCGGAGCGGTATTGGGGCAACGGCTACGCCACGGAAGCGGCGCGCAGTGTCATCCGCTATGCCTTTGAGGTGGAAAAGCTGCAGCTCCTTACGGTCTACCATTACTCATACAACGCGCCCTCGCGCAAAGTCGTAAAACGCTGCGGTTTTATCCGCGACGGCATACTTGTTGACGCGGCTGTTCTGCCCGACGGCAACATCACGGACGAGGTCTGCTATTCCATGACGCGCGCCGATTACAGGGCGATTAAGCCGCGCATGGAGCCGCTTCGGGCATGATTGAAATTACTCCCTGCCCGCCGTGCGCATTTCCGGGTTTTTCCAAATAATTATCCCGAACACGATAAATGATATAAAAGCCACCGCCGCGCCTGCTAAAAAGTTTTCGCGCATACCCATGTATTCTGTGATATAGCTGGCGGTGAAGGAACCAATCGCCCGCGAGCAGGTAACCGCAATAATCGCGTTGAGCATCTGCCCCGCGGATTTAAGCTGGGGCGGAACTACAAGGTTTATGTATTTTGCCATCGCAAAAGCTATGGCGATAAACCCCCAGCCGTGCAAAATCTGCGTGGCGAGTATTTGATACGGGTTGCTGATAAAATAAATAAGCGTCATGCGCACAGATATCGCCAGCGCCGCAATCAGCAGGATCGCGCCTACACCGATCCTTTTGTATATCCTGTCGGCGTAAATCAAAAACGGCACCTCCGCCACCGCCCCGACAGTGCTTGCTATATTCACCAGCCTTGAACCCACCAGCGCGCCCCCCACAATTGCCCCGGACGCCAAATGCATGGAAAAAACGCTGAAGAACAAAGACGCGCTCAGCATCAGAAAAAAACTAAGGCATATCATAACCATCAAGCTTTTATTTTTAAGCAGCACGGTAAGCGGAATCCGCTCTTTTTTTTCGCGGGCGTGCCCCGCTACCTTAGGCAAAAGCAGGCCGCTCGCGGCGCAAAGGATTAACGCGGCCGCGGACATCCAAATAATCCGCCCCCATTGGTCGTCGATTAAGAACCCAATAACCGCGGCGGTCAGCGCGAATGAAACTGTGCCCACCGCGCGGATCGGCCCGAAGGAGGATTTCGTGCGGTCGAGGGCCTCCAGCGTAATTGTACTGAGCAGCGGGTCCGTGGGCATATACACAAACGCGTGCGCGCACAGCACAATGGTGATAAATACAACCAACGGGGCAATATCCCCGCCGGCGCCCATAACCGCCGAACCGCGCCCCAATAATAAAACCATCGCCGCCGAAAGTATTATCAAAGCAATCAAAAGGATGTTTTTTGACCTGACGCGGTCACCGAGCCGCCCGAAGATAAACAGCCCGCCCGCCCCCACAATCGGCAGAATGGACGCAACACGGGCGACAGTATGCGCCTGCAGCCCCCCGGAAAGCAGGTAATTGTTTATATTCGCCATATACACCGCCTGGTAGGCAAACATCAAGCCGTAAAAAGGCGCAAGCTCAAAGGGGTAGCGGGTTTTCATCTGCTGCATTTACACTTCTCCCGTTTTTCACAGTGACCACAGTATACTACATATTCCGGGAAGCGGCAAGTATATCGAAACGGCAAACGCGCATAATACATAGGAAAATACAGGACGGAGGGCATAATATGCCGGATCACAATAAAAAGAAAAAGAACAGCGAAAAAAAAGACAGCCTGGGCCATCTTGATATGGCCACCGCCGCCGTGGTCTCCTCCGGTGACATGACAGGGCTGATCCAACAGGCGCCCCATTCAAACGAGGATCAGGAAGCTTATGAGGAGCTGTACGAATACACCGGCTCCCCCTTAAAAAAACGCGGCCCGCAGTAACAAAAAAGAAAGAGCCTTTACGGTAAGGCTCTTTTTTATTTCATAAGGTTTCAGGTAAAGGACGAAACAACAAATTCCTTCCCTCTCTAATTCCTAATTCCTATTTCCTAATTCCTACCTTCACATCAACGGCGCGAAAAGCTTCAGCATCGCGCGCAGGACCTTTGTAGGGGCGGAAACATCCGAAGCCTCCACGCGCGTGACGGCGTGCGAAAGCTTTTGGCAGTCCAGGATATCCTCTTTAACCTTGCGTATAACCGAGCTGTTATAAAACGCCACACTGCATTCAAAGTGCAGGTAAAAACTGCGGAAATCCATATTGCAGGTCCCGACCATGCAAATAGAGTCATCGGAAACAAACATCTTGCTGTGAATAAAACCCGGTGTATATTCATATATTTTTACGCCGGAGAGTATTAGCCTCTTGTAATGCGAGCGGGTAAGCGCGTGTACATACCATTTGTCGTAGCGGTAAGGCGTGACGATCCGCACGTCGATGCCGCTTTGCGCGGCTGTACACAGCGCCTGTTCCATGTTGTAGTCGATTACAAGGTAGGGCGTGGTTATATAAACATATTTTGCGGCGCGGGAAATAATGTTATGGTAAGCGCTTTCCGTAACATTGTCACTGTCCAGCGGGCTGTCGCCTAAAACCTGCACAAGGCCGTCCCCGCGCGGAAGCTCGTACCGCGGTATAAACTGCGCGATATCTATATTGGACTGCGTCCCGAACTGCCACTGCTGTAAAAACAGCAACGCGAACTGCCAGGCCGCACCGCCGCGCAGCATTACGCCGGTGTCGCGCCAATGCCCGAAGCGCTCTAATTGGTTGATATATTCATCCGCAAGGTTTATCCCGCCGCAGAAGGCCGTTTTGCCGTCAACTACCATGATCTTGCGGTGGTCGCGGTAATTCAGCATCGGGCTTAGCCTTGGGCGGAACGGGTTAAACACGCAAAGCGAGATCCCCGCCGCGCGGATTTTCTTGTCATAGCCTTTGGGCATGGTCTTTATACTGCCAATATCATCGTACATGACATAGGCCTTTACGCCGTCTTTCACCTTTTCCTGCAAGATCGCGAAAATCGAATCCCACATTTTCCCCGGCCTTATAATAAAAAATTCGATGAAAATATACCGTTGCGCCTGCTTCAGCTCGCGGATCATTGCGTCAAACATATGCTCGCCCAGGGCATAATACTCCGCCTGTGTGTTCGCGCACGCGGGGAAGCCGGTGACATTGCGGATATAGCTTTCCTGCATCCGCAGCGCCGGGCTAAGCTCCCCGCCCGCCGGCTCCGTCATGTGATCCAGGATATCATCTTGTTTTGCAAGCCTGCGGACCAGTTTGCGCGGCAGGCGCGTCGCCCCGAAAAAAAGATAGAACAGCCCGCCCGCAAGCGGGAAACCGAAAATAGCGATAATCCACGTAATTTTATAAACAGGGTTTGTCCCATTATTGACAATCGCGATAACAAATATAAAGCTGATCAGATACATCGGTATATAAATATGAAAGAGAAACTGCCTGAAATACAGCATCGCGGTTACGGCAATGCCGATTTGCAGCGCGAGCATGGCGCCCACCAAAAACAAACGGCTGAACGCAACGCCGAAAACCCGCTTGATAAGACGCACATAACCACCCCCGAATAAAGTATACACTAATAATCGTTGCAAAGCAATTGCCATCCGTGCTATACTGTGCTGAGCATACTCAGCACAGGTTTTAGGATTTAGGTTATAGGTTTTAGGAAAAGGACGATGCATCAATTTTCTTCCCTTCCTAAATCCCCAATCCTAAAACCTCAATCCTGCCGCAGGCCGTAGGGGCGGCAACCTGCCGCCCGAAATTCCCCTCCTTGGAGGGGTGGCAGGCGTAGCCTGACGGGGGGGTTCGTAGGGTCGGGGGTCCATCCCCGCCCGTATATAGGGTTTGTCATCACTCTT
>WRLS01000094.1 GCA_009776345.1 Oscillospiraceae bacterium
GCGGCTGTGTATAAAGAAAGTGCGGTAACAACCGCGGCGGGGCTGAAAACAGGCGATATGATAAGCATACGTTTCCACGACGGCACTGCGCAAGCCAAAGTAACGGAGTGCGAACAAACCGGGGGCAGAAGTGATGGCGAAAGAAATAACCTTTGAAGCCGCCCTTGAGCGGCTGGATCAAATCGTAGCGGCGCTGGGCAGCGGGGACGCGCCCCTTGACCGGTCGCTCGCGCTGTATAAAGAAGGCGCGGAGCTTACTGCGTTTTGCGCACAAAAGCTTGAACAGGCAAAGCTTACGGTGGAAACGCTTTTCCCGCCCGCGCCGGGGGTACAGCCCGATGAATGATTATAAATCACGGCTTGACGGTTATGCCGGTATGATCGAGAGCGCATTGCCCGCGTTCCTGCCGGACGCAAAAGATTCCGCCGTAGCACAGGCTATGCATTATTCGCTGATAGGCGGGGGCAAGCGGATACGGGGCGCGCTTTTGCTCGCGGTGTTTGAGCTTTTTGCGGGAGAGGAAAGAGCAGAAGAAGCACTGCCCTTCGCCGCCGCGCTGGAGATGGTCCACGCGTATTCGCTGATCCACGACGACCTGCCCTGCATGGACGACGACGATATGCGGCGCGGCAAGCCCTCCTGCCACATCGCCTTCGGGGAGGCCGCCGCCGTACTCGCCGGGGACGCCCTGCTGACCTTGGCGTTTGAAATCTGCACGGATGAAAAAAACCTCGCGGTATTCGGCGCGGGGGCAGTCTTAAAAGCGGCAAACGCCCTGGCAGCCGCCGCCGGCACCTCCGGCATGATCGGCGGGCAGTGGATGGATATAGACGGCGAGGGCAAAGAGGTTTCCGGGGATTATCTGAGGAAAATGGATGAGATGAAAACCGGGGCGCTGATCTGTTACGGTGCGCGGGCGGGGTGCATACTCGCGGGTGCGCCATACGAAAAAGAAGCCGCGTTGGCGCGTTACGCGCTGGATTTGGGGCTGGCGTTCCAGATACGCGATGATATTTTGGATAAAACAGCCGCCGCGGAAAAGCTCGGGAAGCCGATAGGCAGCGACGATAAAAATAGAAAGTCAACATACACGGGCTTGTACGGCTTGGACGGCGCAAAGCGCGAAGCCGAAAGGTTAAGCGGCACCGCGAAAGCCGCGCTGGACAGCACGGGGCTTGAGGCCGGGTTCCTCAAATGGCTGGCGGATTATCTTTTGGAAAGGGGAAACTGAGCGCGCATGGGCGTTTTGAGGATGGTCACGAGCAATTATGTGATAAACTGCACAGTTTCCGCGTGGATACTGGCTCAGGTGCTTAAGACGGTTTTCACTTATATCGGCTCGGGCAAGCTGCAATGGGAACGCATGGTGGGTGCGGGCGGGATGCCCAGCGCGCACTCCGCGGGGGTTGTCGCGCTGACTATTTCGGTGGCAAGGAGGGTCGGCTACACATCGCCGGAGTTCGGCATCGCGCTTGCCTTCGCCGTTATCGTAATGTATGATGCCATGGGCGTGCGCCGCGCCGCCGGTGAACAGGCAAAGGTGCTGAACAAGATGATTTTTGAGTTTTCCAACACGCCGTTCCTGGACCGCGTGATCAAAAAAAATAATGATGCGCCCGAAACGCAGGAGCCCGAGGACGCATCCCAATCCCGCGAAAAGGAGCTTAAAGAATACTTGGGGCATACGCCCTTCGAGGTGCTTTGCGGGGCGCTTCTCGGAATATTGGTTGCGATTTTTATACCGGTGGTGTGACCTATGAAAACGCGTCTGGACGCCCGCCTGGTCGAAATGGGCAGTGCCACCGGCCGTGACAGGGCAAAGGCCATGATTATGTCCGGCATGGTATATGTAAACGGCGAAAAGGCCGTGAAGGCGGGCGAGGAAGTCTGTGAAACCGCCGATGTGGAAGTCCGCGGCAACGGCCTGCGATGGGTGAGCCGCGGCGGGATGAAGCTGGAAAAAGCGCTTGATGTATTCCCAATAAAGCTTTCCGGTAAGATTTGCATGGATATCGGCGCGTCCACCGGCGGCTTCACGGATTGTATGCTAAACGGCGGCGCGGCAAAGGTCTATGCCGTGGATGTCGGTTACGGGCAGCTCGCCTGGAAGCTCAGATGCGATGGGCGCGTTGCCGTTATGGAGCGCACAAACATCCGCTATGTAACCCCCGAAATGATCGGGGAAGCGCTGGATTTTTGCGGTGTTGATGTGTCGTTCATATCGCTGAAGCTTGTTATCCCGGTGATGGCGGCTTTGCTGAAAGAAAACGGCGAAGCCGTATGCCTGATAAAACCGCAGTTTGAGGCGGGGCGCGGCAAGGTCGGCAAAAACGGCGTGGTGCGCGATGCCTCTGTCCATTTAGAGGTTTCGGAAAAAATCTGCGAATTTGCGCGGGGCAGCGGCTTCTCGGTTATGGGCTTCGGTTATTCGCCGATAAAAGGGCCGCGCGGCAACATAGAATACCTGCTTTACTTAAAAAAGACGCAGAGCGGGGACGCCGTATCCCCCGAAGAAATAGCCGAAACCGTAAGAAAATCCCATATGGAGATGTAACTTAAATTATTATTTAACTGCTTGGGGATGTATTGCTGTATGAAAGTATTTTTGCGCCCGAACACAGAAAAAGGGGACAGCGCCGGATGTACCCGCTTGGTTGTGGGGGAGCTTTTGCGGCTGGGCATGGAGCCTATGCTGGAAAGCCCGCTGGTATATATGGCGGGGGGCGCCCGCTGTATTTCCGGGGACGCGGCGGAGTTGCTGAAGGCCTGCGATATTGTCATGCCGATCGGCGGGGACGGCACTTTAATACGCTCTACTCACGGGGCGGTAAAGGCGAACAAACCCGTGCTGGGGATAAACACGGGCAGGGTCGGGTTTTTGACACAGCTTGAAAGCACGGAAACGGACAAGCTCTATTTACTCAAAGAGGGGCGGTATAAAATCTCCAAGCGGATGCTGCTGGAGGGGCGCGTAACCGGCGGGAAAAAGGAGCGGCGCTTTATCGCCCTAAATGATATTGTGGTTTTCCGAGGCCCTGCCTACAGCATCGCGGATATAGAGGTACATCAGGGCGAGCGGCTGATTACCCGCCAGCGCGGCGATGGGCTGATTTTCTCCACCGCGACAGGCTCCACCGCGTATTCGCTTTCGGCGGGCGGCCCGATCGTTGACCCGGAAATTGACCTTATCCTGCTGACGGCAATCTGCCCCCACGCAACCTTCCGTTGCACGATGGCACTGCCGTCGGGGCAGCAGTACAGCGTCCGTGAGCATGGCGCGTACCGTGAATGCGGTCTGCATATCACGGCGGACGGGAGGCAGACCGGGGAGATAGCGGCGGGGGACAGGCTGGTTATCACGAGGTATAAGAAAAGGGCGAAGTTCATAGACCTGGGCCTGCACGATTTTTATGACAGCGTCACAGAAAAACTGAGCTGGAGGAAGTAGAAATGAAATCACACCGGCATAGAAAAATCCTGGAGCTTATTGAAGCGAATGAGGCTGAAACACAGGAGGAGCTTCAAAGCCTGTTGCGCGAAAACGGCTTCGCGGTGACACAGGCAACGGTTTCGCGCGATATCCGTGAGCTGGGGCTTGTGAAGGCGCAGTCGTCCAAGGGCTATAAATACGCCGTAAACCAGAACCGTGACAGCGCGGAAATGAGCATAAAATTCCACGCGGTGTTTACCGAAGCCGTCACATCCATAGACAGCGCGGAAAATATTGTTGTAATCCGCTGTTATATAGGCATGGCGAACGCGGCGTGCGCGGCGCTGGATTCGATTAAGTGGAAGGATGTTGTGGGGACGATCGCCGGGGACGACACTATTTTCTGCGTAATGCGCGACAAAGCCGCGGCATTGGATTTTGTCGGGCAGTTGAGGAAATTGATATAATAATCTGAGGAAGAAAAATAATGCTCACACAGCTTTACATCCATAATATCGCCGTTATACACAAAGCCTCCATCAGCTTTACCGGGGGCTTTAACGTGTTTACCGGGGAAACCGGGGCGGGCAAAACAGTGCTTGTCAGCGCGATTGACATGGTGCTGGGGGAACGCACCTCCCGCGATATTATCCGAAGCGGCGAGGATAAGGCGCTGGTGTCCGCGCTGTTTGAAGGGGTATCGCCGAAAGCGTCGGAAATCTTGGAGCGGCAGGGCTATCCCGGCAGTGACGGCAGTGTGCTGATAACGCGGGAGATCACCGCCGCCGGGAAAAACAACTGCCGTATAAACGGGATGCCCGCCACTGTCGGGATATTAAGAGAAATCGCATCCGCGCTTATCAGTATACACGGCCAGCGGGACAGCGGCCGTCTCCTCTCGCCGGAGCAGCATATTGCGCTGATTGACGCGTTTGGCGGGCTTGGCGGGCTGTTTGCCGAATACAGGGAGAGCTACGGCAATTACCGCAGGATAAAATCAGAGCTTTTAGGGCTTGCCATGGACGACGCGCAAAAGGCGCGGCGCATAGATATGCTCACATTCCAAGTGCAGGAGATCGAAGCCGCGCAATTGGACGTGGACGAGGAAAATACGCTTGTATCCCGCAGAAAGGCAATCCGCAACAGCGGGCGCATCCGTGAAGGGCTGGCGGGCGGATACGCGGCAATAACCGGGGACGACGATTCACCGGGCATAAGTGAGCTGTTTGGACAGCTTGCGGACGGCGTTTCCGAGGCCGCAAGGTTCCTAGGGCAGATGGAGCCGCTGTCACTTAGGCTGGAGGAAATCGGCTACGAGATTGAGGAAGCAGGGGCGGAAATCCGCAGGGCGATTGACGAGCTTGAATTCGACCGGCACGAGCTGGACGACATCGAAAGCCGCCTTGATATAATATATAACCTGAAGAAAAAATACGGCGCGAATATCCCCGCGGTTTTGGCGTTTTGCCAAAATGCCGCCGAAGAGCTTGAAGGGCTGCTGGGTTCCGAGGCGAAGGCGCAAAGGCTCGAACAGGCGGCAGCGGCGGCGGAAAGCGAAGCCACGCGGCTTGCGGCGGAGCTTTCGGAAAAACGGCTGGCGGCGTCGGAAGCTTTCATAACAGCGGTGGAGGGGGAGCTTGCATACCTAGATATGCCGGATGTAAAACTCAGCGTTTCATGTCGGCGCACCGATTTAGGGGCGGGGGGATGGGACGCGATTGAGTTTTACGTGACGACAAATATCGGGGAGCCGCCGGGGCCGCTGAGCAAAATAGCGTCGGGCGGTGAAATCGCGCGGATGATGCTGGCGATAAAAAATGTATTGGCGGACCGTGACGGAGTGGACACAATGATATTCGATGAGGTCGACTCCGGCGTGAGCGGCCGCGCGGCGGGGAAGATCGGCGCGAAACTGCGGCAGGCGTCACAAGGCCGCCAGCTGATCTGCGTTACGCATTTGGCGCAGGTCGCGGCGTGTGCGGACAGCCATCTCTACATATACAAGGAGGTTGAGGGCGACCGTGCCTTTACAAAAGTCGAAGCGCTTTCGGGCGAGGGCGTTTTCCGCGAGCTGGCAAGGATCACAAGCGGCGACCTTATAACCGAAGCGGCGATAGAAAATGCCCGCGCACTGTGGGAATTCGGGCACTCTAATCAGTAAAAACTCAAAAAAAGGGAGTGTAAATAAATATGAAATTAAATAATAATTTCAGCAGCTTTTCTTATCCGTCAAGGCGGCCTGTCATGTTCGCATCAAGGGGCATGGCGGCGTCAAGCACGCCGCAAGCCGCACAGGCAGGGATAGAAATCATGCAAAAAGGCGGCAACGCGATTGACGCGATTGTGGCGATGGCAATGTGCCTGCCTGTTGTAGAATCGCCCGCGAACGCGGTTGGCTCGGACGCGTTTGCGATTGTCTATACAAACGGCAAGCTGTATGGGCTGAACGCAAGCGGGCCCGCGCCGTCAAGGCTCACGGCGGACCTTTTGCGCGGTAAGGGGCATACGGAAATGCCGGTTTACGGTTTTGACGCGGTGACTGTACCCGGCGCGCCGTCCGCGTGGGCGGCGCTTAGCAAGCGGTTCGGGCGGCTGCCGCTGACCGAAACGGCAAAGCCCGCCATATCCTGCGCCGAGGAAGGTTATCCCGTCCCGGCAGTGACTGCCCGTGCCTGGGCAGGTTCTTATAAGCAGTACAGGCAAAACTGCCGGGGGGACGAATACCGCGCGTGGTTCGGCACCTTTGCACCGCGCGGCAAGGCGCCGGAAGCGGGCGAAATTTGGGCAAGCAAAGACATGGCGCAAACGCTCCGTGAAATAGCCGAAACCGGCGCGGAAAGCTTTTACCGTGGGAATCTGATGGAGAGGATTGTCGGCTTCTCCGATAAATACAGCGGCTATTTTACGGCGGATGATTTTTCGCGCTTTGAACCGGAATGGGTTGAGCCTGTTTCAACCGGCTACCGGGGCTATGATGTGTTCGAGATACCGCCGAACGGCCAAGGCGTGACCGCACTCATGGCGCTGAATATACTGGAGCATTTCGGTTTGGACAATTCGCGGGAAACTGTGCGCAATTATCATTTGCAAATTGAGGCGATGAAACTGGCGTTTGCGGATTCGCTGAAGTATGTGGCGGATCCCAAGTTTATGAAAATCCCGGTAAAGGACCTTATCTCAAAGGAATACGCGAAGGAACGCGCAAAGCTGATAACCGACAAGGCGCAGGTTTTCGCCCACGGCAAGCCCAAAGGCTCCGGCACGGTGTACCTGTGTGCCGCGGACAGGGAAGGGAACATGGTTTCCTATATCCAAAGCAATTATCTGGGGTTTGGCTCCGGGTTATGTGTGCCGGGGACGGGGATTGCATTGCAAAACCGAGGCGCGAACTTTTCGCTTGTACCGGGGCATGACAACGAGCTTATGCCCGGCAAGCGGCCGTATCACACAATCATCCCCGGCTTTTTGATGAAGGGCGGCAAGCCGGTTGGCCCGTTCGGCGTAATGGGCGGCTTTATGCAGCCGCAGGGGCATACGCAGATGATGGTGAACACAATCGACTTCGGGATGAACCCGCAGGACGCGCTGGACGCGCCGAGGTGGCAGTGGATGCGCGAAAAAAGCGTGGAGCTGGAATCCTTTATGAATATCGACATCGCGCGCGGGCTTTCAGACATGGGGCATGATGTGAAGTGGCTGCACAGCTACGGCAGTATGGGGCGCGGGCAGATAATCTGGCGGCTGGACAACGGTGTGCTTTGCGGCGGCTCGGAGCCGCGGACAGACGGCATGGCGGCAATTTGGTGACCGGGAACGGCCCGCGCAATATACTCATCACGCTAAGTTTCTGCGGCACGCGTTACCACGGCTTCCAGGTGCAGGAAAACGCGCTGAGTGTATGCGAGGTGTTCCAGGACGCGCTGGAAAAGGCAGTCGGCGCGCGATGTGACGTAAAGGGATGCTCCCGCACTGATTCCGGCGTACACGCAAACAAGTATTGCCTTTCGGTCAAAACCGAAAGCGCCCTCCCGTGCGGGGACCTTGTCCGCGCGCTGAACCATTATCTCCCCGGCGATATCGCTGTTTTAGGCGCGTGTGACGTCCCCGGTGATTTTCACGCGCGGTACAGCTGCACCGGTAAAGAATACGTTTACAAAATCCATAACAGCCATATCCGCGACCCGTTTTCGCCGGGGCTGTCCTATCGGCTCGGGTTTGCGCTTGATGAGGCGGCCCTGCATAAAGAGGCGCAGGATTTTATCGGCACGCACGATTTCGCGGCGCTGTGTTCCAAAGACGGCGATATCGCTGACACCGTCCGCACCGTCCACAGCTTTTCCGTAACCAGGGAAGGCGAGATGCTTCTGTTTACCGTGCGCGGCGGCGGTTTCCTTTATAATATGGTTAGGATTATGGTAGGCACATTAGTGTTTATCGGGATGGGGCGGATAGGGAAGGGCGCGATCCCGGAAATTATCGCGTCGAAGGACAGGAGCCGCGCGGGCAAGACAATGCCTGCGCAGGGCTTGTATTTAAACGATGTTTTTTATGTGTGATGAGGTGCCGAATGCCGAACCCCGTAAGCTTTGAAAAAGTGCGCAAACGCCGCCGCAAGATCGAAACAATCAAGCGGCTTAGTATTCTTGCGCTGATTTTCGCGGTGGTCGCGGGTGCAGTCGCCCTCAACAACCTTTTAGTGCAAAATGAACTCAGTTTGCGAATAAGCGATTTACTGGAGCTTCGCGGGGGCACGGGATTCCCTGCGGATCTGCCCGGGGGCATTGTCCGCGATATAAAAC
>WRLS01000095.1 GCA_009776345.1 Oscillospiraceae bacterium
ATATGCCGGGACCGAAAACATACCCGCCGACCGGGGATTTATCCTGGCGTGCAACCACAGGAGCTACCTTGACCCTATATTCTTAGCGCATAAAGTGAATGAACAGCTTCGGTTTATGGCTAAAGAGGAGCTGTTCGGGGGGGGCTTGCTGACGTGGGTTGTAACCGCTTTGGGCGCGTTCCCGGTGTCCAGGGGGAGCAACGATATGTCAGCGATGGCAAAGGCGCGCGATATTGTCGGGGGCGGCGGCGTGCTGGCGATGTTCCCGGAGGGGACAAGGTCGAAGGACGGCACGCCCTTGCGCCCGAAACCCGGCGTTGCGATGATAGCCGGGCATATGGGCTGCGGCGTTTTGCCCGCCGCTATTTCTTACAGCGGCAGGCTTGGGTTCAGGCGGCGCGTCCTGGTGCGGTACGGCACATTGATCACACCGGAGGGGCTTGCGATAGACCCTAAGGCATCTTCTACAATCCGCAAGGCCGCGGTGCGGATTATGGACGAGATAGTAAAGTTAATTGAGAAGTGAGGCGCAATATGTCAAAATATATCTTGGCGCACGATTTGGGCACCAGCGGCAACAAGGCGACGCTTTATGATTTTAGCGGCAGGCTGAAGGCCTTCAGCAACTACGCCTACGAAACATTTTACCCCGCGCCGAACTGCGTGGAGCAAAGGCCGTCCCTGTGGTGGGATTCGGTCTGCGGTTCAACAAAAGCGCTTCTGAAAGACAGCGGCGTTTCCCCGTCCGAAATCGCCTGTGTGACATTCAGCGGGCAGATGATGGGCTGTGTATTAGTTGGCGGTAACGGCGAAATACTGCGCGACGCGATAATCTGGGCGGATTCGCGCGCTGTAAAGCAAGAGGCCTTTATAAAATCGCAAATAGGCCCGCGTGAGTTTTACTATATTACCGGGCATAGGCCGACCGCTTTCTACTCCCTTGCCAAGCTGCTTTGGGTAAAGGACAACGAGCCTGAGCTGTACGCGAAGGCCGCAAAGCTGCTGAATGCCAAAGACTATATTATATATCGGCTGACAGGGGAATTTGTCACCGATTACAGCGACGCCTCAGGCACAAACCTGTTTGACCTGCGCAAAAAAGAGTGGTCGCGGGATATAATAGATGCTGTAGGCATCAGTGAGGAGCTTTTGCCGCGCGCTGTTTCATCGCTTGAAACCGTCGGTGGGGTCGGCAGCGAAGCCGCGCGCTTGACCGGGCTGCTTGAAGGCACGCCTGTTATAGCGGGCGGCGGCGACGGCTCCTGCGCGGCTGTCGGGGCGGGCGCGGTGGAGGAGGGCAGCGCGTATATCGTGATCGGCTCGTCCTCCTGGATTTCTAACGTGAGCCGCAGCCCTGTCTTTGACCCCGATATGCAGACCTTCAACTGGGTCGCCCTCGACCCCGGGTTTTATGCACCGTGCGGGACGATGCAGGCGGCGGGCTATTCGCTTAGCTGGCTGAAAAACACGCTTTGCGAAATTGACGCAGTTGAAGCCAAAGACCGCGGCATCGGCGTTTATGAAGTCATCGACCGGAAAATCGCACAGTCCGCGCCCGGTGCCGGAAATTTAATTTTCCTGCCTTATCTTCTCGGCGAGCGCTCCCCGCGTTGGAACGCGGACGCGAAAGGCGCGTTTATCGGGCTGACGATGACAAGCACGAAAAATGACATGATGCGCGCCGTGATGGAGGGCGTGGGATATAACCTAAAAATTATACTGGACATAATCAGCCGCGAAAACCCGGCGGAAAAAATCACCGCCATCGGCGGCGGCGCAAAAAGCGGTGTCTGGGTGCAGATTCTTGCGGATATCTGGCAGAAGCCGATCGAGGTCCTCGAATACACGGAGGAAGCCACGTCCATGGGCGCGGCAATCTGCGCGGGGAAGGCAATCGGCGCGTTTTCCGGGTTCGATCAAATTTACTCCTGCAACCGCCCGGTCAAGCTTGTAAAGCCGCGCGCGGAAAACGCGGTGACTTATTCTAAGCTTTACGGGCTGTTTGGTAAGCTTTATAATGCGCTTGAGGGCAGTTTTGGGGAGTTTTGATAGAGATACGGAGGCAATGAATATGAACACCGCGGACCTTGAGCAAAAACTAAGCTTGACCCGTTTGGCGGGCGCCGGTGCCGAACGCGAACTGGACGGCTGCTACTGCGGCGATCTGCTCAGTTGGGTAATGGGGCGCGCGGGGGAGGCGAATATCTGGATCACTGTGATGGGGAATGTGAATTCCATTGCGGTTGCGAAGCTTGCCGACATTGGCTGTATTATACTGTGCGAAGGCTCGCATTTGGATGAGGACGCAAAAAAACAGGCGGACATAAACGGTATACCCGTATTTTCCAGTGAGATTCCCGCCTATCCGCTGGCGCTGATGATAAAGGATTTTTACGCTGGGGAACTGTGATGGGATATAAATATGATTTCCACCTCCACTCGTGCCTGTCGCCCTGCGGCGACGCGGACATGACCCCTTATAACCTTGTGAATATGGCGAAGCTGCTGGAGCTGGATATCATCGCCCTGACCGACCACAATACAACCGGCAACTGTGAGTCCGCGGTAAAAGCGGGGGAGGAGGCGGGGGTCGTTGTAATCCCGGGCATGGAGCTTTGCACCGCGGAGGAGATCCATGTTGTGTGCCTGTTCCCCGACCTTCCGTCCGCGAAGGCTTTTGACGAATGTATCCGCGCGATGCTCCCGCCGATAAAAAATAAGCCGAAGATTTTCGGCAGCCAGATTAAAATGGACCATCTCGGCGGCGTATTGGGCGAGGAAGAGATTCTTCTTGTTACGGCGTCCTCTTTGCCGATCACGCAGGCGCCCGGGCTTGTAGCGCAGTACGGCGGTTTTTGCTATCCCGCGCATATCGACCGCCCTTCGATGAGCATCCTGTCCGTGCTTGGTATGATCAGGGCGGATATGGGCTTTAATTGCGCGGAGATAACCCCTGTGGCAGAGCTGCCCGCATTGACCGCCATGAACCCCGCGCTTGCGGATATGCGGATCATCCGTTCGTCGGACGCGCACTATTTAGAAAATATGCGCGAAGCCGCAGATACAATTATGCTGCCTGAGTTGTCTGCAAAGGCAGCAATACACGCGCTTCGGCAGCAAAGCAATTGACAATACAGAAAGTATTTTTTATAAAATATATAACGAATAGGAATTATCTGTTATCCGCCGACGGCGGATATTTTTTTCGCAAAACGCAATTTACTATTGACAATCAAACAGAACATATGTATAATAATAAGTAGAGCCAAACAATCGACAGAGAGGATGAAAGCATATGGACAACCCCGGATACACGGTACTGACAGACTTGATTGCCGATAACAAAACGCAACAAAGCCTATTGCCGCCCCATTTGCGCAGCACAGACAATAACGAAAGGCGCAAATATATGAAACGCGCCTTAAGCGCCGCAATCGAAAAAAGCCTAACGCCCACGCAGAAATATCGTTTTGAGTTATATTTCTGTCACGGTAAAACGAAAACAGAAATTGCGAAATCGGAACGCCTGAGCTGCTCGGCGGTGACGAAGGCACTTCGGATTGCACAAGGGCGGGTACGCGAATACGCGGAAATCTATCTCAGCGGTTATGAGCAGGCCGCGCTTGACCTTAAAGATAAAGAAGCATAGAGAATGGGGAATGTAAAATGAACAGCATTGAGCAAAACATAACGGAGTATGAGCAAAGCGCGGACAAGCTGAACTCCCGCATACAGGAGCTTAACAGGCAAATACAAAAAGCCGGGGAATACGAAAGCGCCGAGCTTAACGAAAGGCGCTACGCGCTTTATAAAATGATGTGGGAGATACAGGCATCAGTGCGGGAACTGAAAGAATACATAAGGTCGTCGGGTGCGGGCGGCGAGGCGATTGCCGCGGGGGCAATACCGAAACACACAGCCGCAGGCGGGCGGGATGTAAGTGTAGGGGGCGCGGCGCAGCTGCGCTGCGCAGGTTTTAGGATTTAGGATTTAGGATTTAGGGATCACGTTTCCACAACCTTATCCGGGATTTTGCCGGAAACCTTAATGCGGTTAATAAGCCAGCTGAAGTCCTTTAGCTTGACGCTGCCGATGGAAAACAGGGTGGCGGTGTAGGACGCGCATATCAGCGCGATCCCTGCAAGCAGGCTCCAAACAGTGGGCAGGGCTTCCATTGGCAAATAATTATGCGCCGCCCTGGCGATCTGGCAGGTGGCCGCCGCCGCCAGCACGGGCTTCAGGAACCATTCGTTTAGATTTGGCTTTATGCCCGTTATCCGCATAAGCCGCCGGAAATTTAAAACAGATGTAAGCATATTGCTTACGATTACGACTATCATAAAGCCGTCCACGCCCATCCTCCCAACCAGCAGGATTATCAGGCTGATCCGGACAAAAGAATCCAGCAGGGCATAGCGCATGGTGCTTGCCTGTTCCTCAAGGCCGCTGAGTATCCCTACGGTCACGATCTCAATGCACATGAACGGGGAGAGGAAAGCCAGGCGTTTGAGCATCTCCCCGACCTCCGCGCTTTTGTATACAGCCGCGCCGATCTCAAATGGGAATGTTAAAAATATTGCAACGATCAGTACGCCCGCCACACAGGTATAATGCAGGATCATGTTTACCGCCCATTCCAGCCGCGCGGTATTCCCGGTGGCGCGCATACGCGATATCTCCGGCGTGAGCGTGATGACAAAAGACGAAAGCAGCATCAGCGGGAAAATAAGCATCGGCATTACCATGCCCTTGAGCATCCCATATGTCCCCGTGGCAACGCCAGCCAGACCGCTGAACGCCTTCAGCCCCGCGAGTATCAGCACATCCTCCCATAAATGCAGGAATGACCGCGCATATGATGTCACCGAAAGCGGCACGGTGATTTTCAAAATCTTATGATATACACCCGTGATATCCGCTTTTTCCTGCTGTGTGCGCTTTTTGCTCGCGCGTAAATATCCCGCGAAGGAATAAACACAGCAGGCGATTTCCCCAAGCGTCATACCGCCCATTACAACAGCGCAGGCGGTTTCGATGCCGTATGGCACAGCCCACCCGATCAGCAGCATGATAAAGCCCATCTTGATAAGCTGTTCCAGTACCTGTGAAACCGCCGGGTTGCCCACCCTGCGCGCGGAAATAAAATAACCGCGCAAACACGCCGCCAGCGACAAAAACGGCAGCCCGACAGCGAGGATCCGAAGCGGCATGACCGTGCGCGCGTCCCTAAGCATCCCCGCGCCTATCGGCTGCGCGAATATCAGCACCGCTGCGCATACCGTAAGGCTTATAGCCAGCGCAAGCCCGCAGGCGCGGCGCAAAATCCGCCGCGCGTTTGCCGGCCGCCCCAAAGAGAGCTGCTCCGCGCACAGGGTAGACACAGCGCCCGCCATCCCTGATGTCGCCAGCGTGACGCACACATTGTACATCGACATAATAAGCGTATGTACGCCCATCCCCTCCGCGCCTATCGCGCCGGACAGGTAGATACGGAACACAAAGCCGATCATCCGTACAAACAGCGCCGACGCGCTGAGTATCAATGCCCCGGTTATCATGCTGCGTTTACTCATATATAACTCCAATGCTTGTATTAGGGTCTAATACAAGCATATGCGCGTTAGCGGGACAAGAGAAGTGTTACTTAATTTCACCCCGCTTTGTGCCGATAATATGTTGAGTAGTATTACCGGAGGATGCCATATATGGTTAAAAATCTGATTAAAGCGCCGCTGCTTGCGATATTCTTTGCGGCATTGCTGTTTGTTGCGGGGGAGTTCATCCCGTATTCCGAGGAGTATTTGGCCGCCGCCGCTGAAAGCGGTTTTTCCGCGGGGCTTTTCGGCGCGGTTTGTTTGCTTGGGTTTGCGCTGTTTATCGCCGCGGTGATGGCTGCCGGGTATGCCGGGGCGGAAAAAGCGGGCATCAAAACCGCGCTTTCCCTGTCTGTCCCGCTGATTGGGGCGGCGTGGGCGGTCCCCGCGGCGCAGTCTTTGCTCTATCCCGAAAACGCCGGTGTACATAGCCGCGGCGACGCGGTTATATCCGGCGGCTTTTATATTGCGTGTACGGTTTTGGCGGTGGTGCTGTTTTTGATCAATTATAAAACGAAAGCACCGCCGGAGGATACCGCGCCGGTAAACCCCAAGATCCCAAAACCACGGGAGCCGATTATCACGTATAAGCTTAACGCAGTACAGCTTATCGTGAAGGTTGTTGTATCCCCGCTGATTTTTACGGTGCTGTTTTTATTCTCTTGGTATTTCTTGTTCTGGTCCGTCGATGCTGTCCGCGCTTTCTACGGGGGCACGGAGGAGAACCTTAAATTTTTAGGCACGATGGCAACTGTCTTCCAGGAGATGGATTGGATGGTTATGCTGGCATTGGTACAGGGGCTTGCGTATACGCTTCTTTCCTTGCCGCTGCTGTTTTTGTTCAAGGCAAAGCGGGTTTTGTATATCGTGCTGACTGTGCTGATGTATCTGACGGGCGTTGTTTGGATGTATGTGCCAAGCCCGCTAATGCCCGATCCTGTCCGTCTATGGGGATGTATCCATATGGCGGCGCTTCTGATTGTCTACGGTACGCTGATGGCGCTGCTTCTGAGTATGTGCTTTACAAAAAATGTGGAGCTTCCGCCGGAAGAGCCAAAGCCGGTTAAAAAAGGCAGAAGGCCCGCCGCCCCCGCCAACAGCGAACCCGATGTCCTGCCCGGGGTAAGCGCAAAGAACGCCGCCGGCGTAGTCAGCAATACGATAAGCGGCAAGATTTAGGGGGGAGCTATATTGGCGGCGATGAAGCCTTTGGGGGAAATTTTCATCAGCTTTTTTAAAATCGGGGCGCTGACATTCGGCGGCGGTTATGCCATGCTGCCGGTTTTGGAATATGAGGTCTGCAAAAAACGCGGCTGGGCCGAAAAGCAGGACCTGCTTGATTTCTTTGCGATGGGGCAGGCGCTGCCGGGGATCATCGCCGTGAATACCGCCGTGTTCTGCGGAAATAAGCGCGCGGGTTTTTTAGGCGGGCTTGCGGCAGCTTTGGGTGTTATTTGCCCGTCGATTATTATAATCACTGCAATCGCGGCGTTTATGGGCGCGGTTATGGGCAGCCCTATAATAGATAAGCTGCTCTTCGGCATGAACATCGGCGTGGCGGCGCTTTTGGTAAACGCCGTAGTGGAGATGCTGAAAAAAACGGTAATGGATATTACTACGGCACTGCTGGCGGCCACGGCATTTGTTGCCGTGGCTTTTTTTGGGCTTAACAGCTTAATCCCGCTTGCTGTAGGGCTTGCTGTCGGGCTTATAATAAAACTGCGCGCTAAAAAACCGGAGGGGGGCGGCAAGTGATGGGTATTGCCGATCTAATTCTCCGGTTTTTATATGTGGGGTTATTTACCGTGGGCGGCGGGCTTGCGTCTGTGCCTTTACTGCTGCAAGCGGTCGTGGAGCCGGGATACATCTCCCATACGCTGTTCTACAACATGGTCGCGATATCGGAATCCACCCCGGGGCCTATCGGCGTAAATTTGGCTACGTACATAGGATACGGCCTGCACGGCATCGGCGGCGGGGTCATCGCCACGCTGAGTATAGCCGCGCCGTGTTTTTTCATCAGCTATTTTACCGCAAGGGCATTCGGGCGGATTGAAGGCTCGCCGGTAATAAAAGCCGCGCTTTACGGTGTGCGCGCCGCAGTGGCGGGGCTTATTGCGGTGGCGGCATACGGCGTGCTCAGCATCACGGTTTTCACATGGGGGCGGGCGATCACAACGGCGGGGCCTGTAGACCTAAAAGCTCTCGCGGTATTCGCCGCGCTTTTGTTTTTTGTAATGCGTTTTAAAAAGCACCCGGTGATAACGGTGCTGATAGGCGCGGCGGCGGGGGTTGTTTTGTTTTGAGGGATTACGAGTTTCGCAGTCTGAGTATAATACGAAGCGCGATTTGTTACTTTCTTTTTGCGCCGCCAAAAAGAAAGTAACAAAGAAAAACGCGGCAGTAGCAGCGCGCTCCGCGACGCAATTATTTACTTTCTTTTTGTTCCGCCAAAAAGAAAGTAACAAAGAAAAACGCGGCTCAGGGGGCTGGGGGCCGCTGCCCCCGCTCGCCCCCTAAGACCCCCCGCGACCCCCCGCAGAGGCTGTAGAAGCCACACTTGCCAGC
>WRLS01000096.1 GCA_009776345.1 Oscillospiraceae bacterium
ATCCAATACCCCCCATATTCCCCCCGGTTCCGCGCCCGATGCGCGGGTTAAGGAAACCTTCGGCGAAATGAATTCGCCTTCGGGGAATTACGAACACTGTAATTTTTTGCTTTGTCTACAGTCTGAACAGGATACCTTAATCGGCATCCTGTTTGGTATGAAACAGCTATGCTTGCATAATACTGCGGTCAGTCAATCTCCACGATGGCCCTTTCACCCGTGCGCGTGGAGGCGGCGCGCACCACAGTACGTATTGCCTTGACAATGCGCCCCTGCTTGCCGATCACACGCCCCATGTCCTCGGCCGCTACTTTAACATGATAGACAACAACGCCTTCCGCGCCGGGCCCTTCCTTTGTAACGCCGACGCTGTCCTTGTTATCAACAAGCCCCTTTACAATAGTAACAATCAGTTCTTCCATAATGAGCCGCTTCCTTTTAGATGATATTGTTTTTCTTTAACAGGACGCGCACTGTGTCCGTAGGCTGCGCGCCGTTAGCGAGCCATCTTTTAACCTTTTCGCCGTCAATTTTTACCACTGACGGTTCCTTGGTGGGGTCGTAGTAGCCGACCTCCTCAATAAACCTGCCGTCGCGGGGATACCGTGAATCGGCTACGACGACGCGGTAGAAAGGGGCTTTTTTAGCGCCCATCCTGCGCAATCTGATTTTCACTGCCATGCTTTTTGTCACCTCCCGGAAAATAGAAATAAGAAAATGGAAATTAGTAAAGCGATGTATATTCAGCCGGTGGCAGGGTTTTTTCAATACCGGCGAACATCCGATTTTACATATCCAAACCTTCAAAGCCTCTCATCATATCGCGCATTTGGCTGTTCATGCGGCCGCGCCTGCCTTTTTTGCCTGTCCTGCCCATTTGCTTGAACATTTTCTGCATTTGCGTAAACTGCTTTAAAAGGCGGTTGACGTCCTCTACCCTTGTCCCCGAACCTGCGGCTATGCGCTTTTTGCGGCTTGGGTTTATGATGTCGGGTTTTTGCCGTTCCCTAACGGTCATCGAGCTTATTATTGCGTCCATCTGCATCAGCTGCTTTTCGCCGTGGGCAGTGTCCTCCTCGCTTATTTTCGCGCCCCCGGGAAGCATCCCGATGATCGAAGAAAGCGGGCCCATTTTTCTAAGCTGCCCCATTTGGTCGCGCAGGTCCTCTAAATCGAATTTATTGGTACCGAGCTTTTGCGCCATGCGCACGGCTTCTTTTTCGTCAAACTCGGTCTGCGCCTTTTCTATGAGCGTCAGCACGTCCCCCATACCCAAAATACGGGACGCCATGCGCTCCGGGTGGAAAGGCTCCAGCGCGTCTAATTTTTCGCCCATGCCCGCAAATTTGATCGGCTTGCCGGTGACAGCTTTTACTGAGAGCGCCGCGCCGCCGCGGCTGTCGCCGTCCAGCTTTGTGAGGATTACCCCATCTATGCCAATATCATCGTTGAAGCTTTTTGCGGCGTTTACCGCGTCCTGCCCGGTCATTGCGTCTACAACCAGCAGGGTTTCGTCAGGCGGCGCCGCTTCCTTGATGCGCTTCAGCTCATCCATTAGCGCCTCGTCAATATGAAGCCGCCCCGCTGTGTCGATCAAAACAGGGTCGTAGCCGTAATCCCGCGCGTGAAGAAGGCTTTTCCGTGCGATTTCGGCAGGATCTTCTTTCCCCATCTCAAAGACGGGGGCGTCTACTTGACCGCCCACGATTTTCAGCTGGTCAATGGCGGCAGGGCGGTAAATATCGCAGGCAACGAGCAGCGGCCTTCGTCCCGCTTTTTTAAAATATCCGGCGAGCTTTGCGGCGTGTGTGGTCTTGCCGGAGCCCTGCAAACCGCACAGCATCACAACAGTCGGCGGCCTTGATGAAAAACGTATGCCCTCCGCCTCCTGCCCCATGAGCGCGGTCAGCTCCTCGCTTACGATTTTGATAATCTGCTGTGCCGGTGTAAGGCTTTCCATCACCTGCGCGCCTATTGCCCGCTCCGTTACGCCCGCGATGAATTCTTTAGCCACCTTGAAGCTTACATCCGCTTCCAAAAGTGCAAGGCGGACCTCCCGCATTGCTTCTTTCACGTCAGCCTCAGAAACTTTTCCCTTCGAGCGCAGCTTCTTAAATGCAAGCTCCAGCTTTTGGCTAAGCCCCTCGAACGCCATGCCGGTCCCCCTTCGTCAATCGCCCAGCTTCCCCGCGATTTCGATTATTTGCTGTGCTTTTCTGATAAAATCCTTCTGGAGGGACATCCCCCCAAGCTCGCCCGCTATAGCGGCGATTTCCTCCAGGCCCTTTTTTATTTCTAAAAAGCGCGCCCACAGCCCCAGCTTTTCCTCATACTCAAGCAGCTGGTTTTCCGCGCGCTTCACGGCGTCCCGCACGCCCTGGCGCGTAATGCCGCTGTGTTCGGCGATCTCAGCAAGGGACAGGTCCTCGTTATAATACAGCTCAACTGCCTCCCGTTGTTTTTCAGTCAGCATTTCACCGTAAAAATCCAACAGGACAGAGATGCGCAAATCCTTCTCAACGCCCGCCATGATACTCGCCCCCTGCCCATAGTGTAAAGTTTTTTTCTTTACACAGCTTACATATTATATCCTATCCGGCAGTCTTTGTCAATAGCGCGCGGAAAATTTTACACGTTAATCTATCTAAAAGCAGGAGAAGCTGTGTATGAGGGGCGGCCCTTTTCTGCCCCCCGATCTTAAAAAGACTATTCTTTGCTACGGCGGCGACGTTGATCTTGCATAAATAATAGTGGAATTACGCGCGGGCATGTGGTATAATGGTGTTAGAAAGGTGGGTGGTTACGTGCTTGAGGTTGAGGGATTGTATTTTGACTGGGACACAGAAAAGAACTTATCCAATATCGAAAAGCATGGTGTGCCGTTCAAAGAAGCCGCTACCGTCTTTCGGGATAACGCTGCTATAATATTAGATGATACAGAGCATTCTGAAACAGAGGAACGGTTTAATATTATTGGCTTTAGCGGTAATCTGCGTTTGCTGATAGTGTGCCATTGCTACAGGGATGATGATTCTGTAATCCGTATAATATCAGCGCGAAAAACTACCAGGCAAGAACAAATCCGGTATAGGGGGTCTTTATGATGGTTGAGAGAATAAATACAGTCGACATTCCCGAAATAACTGATTTTTCTTCGGCGCGCCCTAACCCCTACGCTGAAAAAATCAAAAAGCACGGCTATTCGATAACGATACGCTACAGCCCTGCCGATGTAGAACGGATGACACAGGCGGCCTTAGAAAAAGCTAAGAGCCTTGATATTCTTGAATTAGATTCTGAGGAAATAAAGGCGCTTGAGCGGTACAAGAAAGCAAATCAATAATAGCGGGTGGTATGTTCTTTCACTAAAGAGAACAGAACCGCGCATGACTTAGCCGGACAGGAATATATACCGCAAGCTACAAGCCTTGAGCCGAAAAAATATGCTCCCATTGCTACTGCTGTCATTCCGATTGATGATATTTACATCACAATAATAATAAACTTAACATTACCTCCTCCGCCTCCCTGAGATCATCAGCAGGCGTAAAAGCTGCGCAAGGGAAACGGCAAGCGCGGCTACATAAGTCATCGCGGCGGCGGACAGTACTTTTTTTGCGGCGGGTATTTCGCTTTCATCAAGCAAAGCGGCTTCATCAAGCGCCGTGATCGCGCGGCGGGACGCGTTGAATTCCACGGGCAAGGTAATAAGCTGGAACAATACCACTGTCCCGAACAGCAGTATGCCTATGTTAATCAGCCCGCCTAAATTCATCAGCATCCCGATCAGGACCAAGGGCATTGAAAGCGTGGAGCCGAATTTCGTCACACCGATAATCGCGGAACGGATTTTTATCGGCGTGTAGCTGTCGGCGTGCTGTACGGCGTGCCCCGCCTCATGGGCGGCGACCCCGACAGCCGCAACGCTGGTCGAGCTGTAAACGCTGTCAGAAAGCCTTATTGTGTTGCTCCTCGGGTCGAAATGGTCAGTTAAATTTCCGCGCACGCGCTCAATGGAAACATCGTAAACCCCCGCACGGCGCAGGACCTCCTCGGCGGCGGCGGCACCGGTCAGGCCGCGCCTTGTCAGCATTTGTGAGTATTTGCGGAACCTTGAGCTTACCGAGCCCTGCGCCCACATTGCTAAAATCAGCGCGGGCATCACCAAAACCAGGTAAGTGATATCAAACGGGCTGTATAGTGACAACTGTATCATCCTTTCCGGCTGGAATATTAAGATTAGTCTATTGTTTTTTCGCCGGATTGTCAAGGAAAATAAAAGCCCCCGCCGCAATAAAGGGCAGGGGCTTATATAAATCCGGCCGCATACAATTATTATTCTTTTACCGCCAATATGACCTCAAGCTCCGCCGAAGTGTTGCCGACGGGCAGGTTGCGAGAGCCGAGCAATGTTCGCGTGCAGATGCCCTTGTCCCCGAATACCGCGCCGAATACATCGGAGAAGCCGTCCGCCATTTTATCCAGGTCATGGAAGCTGTCATCCACCGTTAAGTGGCCGTAAACTCTAAGCACCTGGTCAACCTTGTCCAGGTCGCCTAGATATTTTTTGATCATGCCGAGCTGAATGAGGGCGATGCGCTGACAGGCAAGGTAGCCGTCCTCAAATGTACGCTCGCTGCCCACCAGGCCCTGCCTGTAATTGCCGCAGCCTGAACCGGAGGTAAACAGGAGATTGTCTACGCGGCGCACGCTCATAAGCCCGTCGCGCCCGAAAAGCTCTTCGTTGATACCGAGTTCATAGGCTTTCTTT
Organism: Oscillospiraceae bacterium; assembly: GCA_009776345.1. Lineage (GTDB taxonomy): Bacteria > Bacillota > Clostridia > Oscillospirales > Ruminococcaceae > WRAV01. The sequence continues at coordinate 4,772 of WRLS01000096.1, forward strand.
TCCAACCGTTCGTTTGCACCCATGCTATCCTACCCCCTAATTCTTTATTTTGATAATCGCGTCGCAGATGATAGGTACGTTATTGTTAAGGCCCGTCGCGCCGAAATCGGTACGGGCGTGCATACCCCTCTCGCCGAACATTTCCGTCATGACATCGGTAAAGCCGTCCGCGACCTCGGGAAGGTCGGAAAAACCGTCCGCCGTGTTTACCAGCGCCATACATTTGATAAAATAATCCACGCGGTTAAGGTCGCCCAAAACTGCTTTGATATAGTCCAGCATATTCAGCGCCACAAGCCTTGCCGCCTTATAGCCTTCCTCTTTTGTATATTCGCGCCCGAGCCTTCCGACAAACGCCGGCTTGCCGTCGCAGCCTGTCGGCTCCAAGCCGCCGATAAACAGCAGGTCATCGTACACAATGTATTTTACCGAGCCTTGGCCGGTTTTCAGCTTGCTGTCTTCGCCGGCTATCTGCAGCCCGATCCTTTCAAGGTTTTTTTCTACTACGCTCAATGATAAAACCTCCCTTTTGTAATAGATGCAGCATAAACGCTAGTCTTTGAGCTTCAGCACCATATCGACTATGACAGGCACGTTGCGGGGCTGTGTCCCGCAACCCATAGCGGCACGGGCATGGCGGCCCCTTTGCCCGAATGTCATTGTTATCACATCGGAAAACCCGTTTGCCTGTGCGGGCATATCATAAAACTTTCCGCCGCTGTTGAAGATTACCAGGCCCTTTACGAAATAATCAATCTCATCCAAGTCGCCGATGGCATCCTTTATTGTCGCCAGCATACGCACTGCGGTAAGCCTGCCCGCCTCGTACCCCTGTTCGGGCGTCAAGTCAACACCGACAGTGCCCTGCATCAGCGGCTTGTCCCCCATATCAAACGGACCATGCCCCGAAATAAAAAGCAGGTTCTTGTACTTCCTGCAAGCGAGAGTGCCCTTGCCGGTACGGTCGATTGCGTCAATTTTAATGCCCATCGACGCCAGTTTTTGCTCTGCGGTTCCCAATACAACTACCCCCTTCGTAAAAATAGGATTGCATATTTATTATATCACAAGCGGAGCCTTTGTCAACATATGGTAAAATATCATTTACAATGAATTATTCTACATAATATAGTACACTTATATAATAAGGTGATATATGATAATATAATTATGGCTCGATTCGGAGGTATGCCTATGTTAAGATCAGCAGAGCGTTTTTTTAATTCGCTGAAGGGCAAGACAGCCGCGTTTATCGGGGTGGGCGTAAGCAACACGGACACGATGCGCCTGTTTTTATCGCGCGGTGTCCGCGTTATAGCCTGTGACAGAAAAAACCCCGGGCAGCTCGATGCGGATATCGCACAGCTGGCGGATGAAGGCGCGGAGCTTCGCCTGGGCGAAAATTATCTTGATGGCTTAGATGCAGACATCGTAATGCGCACACCGGGGATGTATTTCCACCGCCCCGAGCTTGAAGCCATGCGTAATCGCGGTGTAATAGTCACATCGGAAACCGAAATATTTTTCGGGCTTGCACCGTGTAAAACCATTGCCGTGACCGGCAGCGAGGGAAAGACCACCACCACTACAATCATTGCCGAAATACTAAAAGCGCAGGGGCATACCGTGCATCTGGGCGGGAATATCGGGCGGGCGCTGCTCCCGCTTATCTTTGACATAAAGCCCGGGGATATCGCGGTGGCGGAGCTTTCCAGCTTCCAGCTTATTTCAATGCGCCCGCAGCCGGATGTTTCCGTTATCACAAACATAACGCCGGACCATTTGGATGTACACCGCTCGCTTGATGAATATATAAACGCCAAGCGCAATGTCTATCTTCACCAGACCGCGTTTTCCCGCACTGTTTTGAATTCGGATAACGATGCCACCGCTTCATTCATCCCGGAAGTACGGGGGGAGTGCATGGAGTTTTCGCTTAAAAAGCCGGTATATCACGGGGCCTATCTTGAAAAAGATGAGATCGTGATTTCAATCTACGGGGAAAAGCGCGCGGTTATGCCGATTGACGCGATAAAACTGCCCGGGATGCACAACGCTGCGAATTACATGGCGGCAATTTGCGCCGTGTGGGGCGATGCGGGCGTGGATGCAATACGCAAAACAGCGGAAGATTTTGCCGGGGTTGAGCATCGATTAGAATTCGTGCGGGAGGTCGGCGGCGTGCGCTGGTTCAACGACACTATCGCGACCGCGCCCATGGGCGTTATCGCGGGGCTTAGGGCATTCGGCCAAAAGCTGATAATCATCGGCGGCGGCTCGGACAAGGGCATTTCATACAGCCCGCTCGCGCCTGAGTTTATTGAGCGTGTAAAGCTTCTTATACTTACAGGGCCAACCGGGCCGATGATCGCGGACGCGGTGAGAACGCACCCTGATTACAACGGAAGCAACCCGATAATTGTAATGGCAAAGGATATCCCCCATGCGGTGGAAATTGCGCGGGAAAGGGCGGTCAGCGGGGATATAGTTTCGCTCTCCCCCGCCAGCGCAAGCTTCGACGCTTACACGAACTTTGCTGCCAGGGGCAGGCATTTCAAGGAGCTTGTGAACGCGCTGCGGTGAGCTACGGGAGCGCACATTCAATGCTGAACCGCACATCGTCGTCTACGGTTACATAGGCGTGGTAGCTTACCGAAAGCAAATATCCCTGTCGCTCAAGGTTCCGGCGAAATCTTTCTGATGTTGCGTTGTCCGGGGAGATGCCGGTAATTTCAAGCGTTTTGCCTTTGTAGCTGAACTGCTCCACCGCAATCCCGCTTTCCAGCGATTGAAAGACAGCCGCAAATGTGCGCGCCTCCCCTACCGGTATCATCTCGAAGTTGATGTACGCGGCAGTGACCGCACCCAGGAATTTAAGCGCGGCATCCAGCTTTTCAGGCTCCGCCGCCACACCCGCAAGGCTCATGGATTGCTGTGAGAAAACCGCGGCGGCAAAACGCCCCTGCCGAAACAGCCGCGTGCCTTTTACAATATCGGCCACTGCCGCCGACGACAGCAGAACCAGCGCCGCGGCAAGCGCCCCCGCTAAAATATCGGGGGCTGTTTTTCGTTTTCGCATCGCAAAGCCTCCCAAACAAGTATATGCCGCCGCGAGTGGGTTATCCACGGGAAATGGTTATTATTCCTGCAGATAGTAACAAAGAAATATATGATTGCAGCAGCGCGCTCCGCGACGCATTATTTACTTTCTTTTTGCGCCGCCAAAAAGAAAGTAACAAAGAAAAACGCGGCTCAGGGGTCTGGGGGCCGCTGCCCCCGCTCGCCCCCTAAGAACCCCCGC
>WRLS01000097.1 GCA_009776345.1 Oscillospiraceae bacterium
GAGGGTACGTCCTACGGTTGCTTTGTGATTTTTATGTGAAAGAATAAATCTTATTGTAGCCTTACCCTCTTTTTTAAAGAGGGTGGCACCGTGACGACTTGTTCGTCGCGGTGACGGGTGTTTTGGTGTTTTGCCTACGGCACCGTTTTTTAATTATGAATTATTATGAGGAGCCGCAATGAAAACGATAAATCTTTTACTGCTTATATCCGCGCTGGTTTTCTCGTGTGCCTGCGGCGCTTCTGTGTCGGGGTTCAGCGGGGATGACCTGCGGCTGAATATCGGCGGGAAGTTTTATACACTTGAAATGGACATCGAAGATATAATCGCGGAATTCGGCACGGGCTTTGAGTATGCCGAGGCGCAGTCGTGTGATTACGATGGGCTTGATAAGACGTTTATTTATGATACAGCGCAGTTTTTCACGTATCCGAGCGGTGAAAACGATCTTGTGAGCGAGGTCTATTCCGACAGCCCGGACGCGCGCACTTCAAGGGGCTTGGGCGTCGGCGCAAGCCGGGATGATGTGCTGGCGGCATACGGCAGTGACTGCCGCGACACGAGCTACCAGATCATATATACGGCGGAGGAAGGCGCGCTGTATTTTGATATGGACGGGGACGAGGTAGCGGCGCTTTACATCACAAGCAGGGGGGCGTAGAATGTTCGTTTTAGACAGCATAAAAAAATACGCCCGGACTGATAAAACCGCGCTGATAAACCGCGGGGAAAAGCTAAGCTACGCACAGCTTGACGCGTATTCCGGCGCGTTTGCGGATTGGCTTGTGCGGCATTATGGCGGAAGGGGTGCGCCGGTTATGATTTACGGCGCAAAGGAAACGGAGTTTCTGCCCTGTGTTTTCGGCGCGCTGAAAGCAGGGCGGGCGTATGTCCCGGTGGACACTTCAGTCCCGCCGGAAAGGGCAAGGGAGATCGCGGAGGATATCTCCCCCGATGTTATCGTGGATTTTTCCGGGAAGGGCTTTGGAGGAAAGGCGCGGGTAATCGGCATAGACTGCTTGCGGGATATCCTTCGCCGCCCATGTGAGGGCACAGCGGAAAATCCCATTCGTGGCGATGAGGACGCGTATATCCTGTACACCTCCGGCAGTACGGGAAGCCCAAAGGGCGTGAGGGTCACTTGCGCGAATTTGCAAAGCTTTTATGAGGGCTTGGATTATTGTAAAAAAAGCGGCGGTGTAATCTTAAACCAAGTTTCCTATTCCTTTGACGTGTCCTGCTGTTCGGTTTACGCGGGGATAAGCCGCGGCATGACGCTTTTTACCATCGACAGGGACACGGATATGCGGGAAATGTTCGCGGGGCTTGCGGGTTCCGGGCTGACGCATTGGGTGTCTACGCCGTCCTTTGCGGAAATGTGCGTGCGCTCCAAAACTTTTTCATCGGAGCTTCTGCCTAATTTAGAAGAATTTCTTTTTTGCGGTGAGGTACTCACCAACAGCCTTTGTAATCAGCTGGCGGAGCGGTTCCCCTCTGTGCGGATAATAAACACATACGGCCCCACGGAAGCCACCGTGCTTGTGACCTCTGTAAAAATCACAAAAGAAATGCGCGATGCCCCGCGCCCGCTGCCAATCGGGTGCCCGATAAAAGGGACGGAGCTGCGCATTGAAGGCGGCGAAGGGGAAAGCGGGGAGCTGCTTATTTTAGGCGAGAGCGTCGGCCCGGGTTATTTTAACCGCCCCGATTTGACGGAAGAGCGCTTTTTTACCGACAGCAAAACCGGGAAGCGCGGCTACAGGACAGGCGACAGCGCTTACAGCGAGAATGGGCTTTATTATTTTTTGGGCAGGGCCGACGGGCAGATCAAGCTAAGCGGGCATAGGATAGAAATCGGGGATATAGAAAACAACCTCGCGCGGCTGGAAAACATACAGCGTGCCGCGGTTATCCCGGTTTATGAGGATGGGCGCGCGCAGTATCTCACGGCGTTTGTTTTACTAAAAGAAGAAGACGGGCTTTCCGCGCTGGAACGCACAATCGCGGTAAAAAAACAGGCGGCGAGTTTTCTCCCCGAATATATGATACCGCGGAAATTTATCGCGGTGGACGCCTTCCCGCTGAACACAAACGGGAAGCTTGACAGGAAAGAGCTGGAAAACAGATTGCGGGGAAAGAGATGACGCCGTTTGAGGGGCTGCTGTTTTTCTATATCATGGGGCTTATGCTGCTGCCCGGGGTTATATTGGGGCTTCTTGGCAGACCGCTGAAAATCTACGGGCTTATATTCACGGCGGTAATGCTTACAATTGTTTTCTATGAAAACGGGCAGCTTTTGCTTCTTTGCGGGTTTTATGTCTGGCAGATAGTGCTGTGCCTCGGGTTTTCCCGCGTTAAAAATAAAACGAAAACAATTTTCCGCGCGGCGGTTGTTTTATCGCTTTTGCCGCTGCTGGCGGTGAAGCTTTCGGCGGTTTTCCCCGAACTGCGGCTATTGCAGCTTTTGGGGATAAGCTATATGACCTTCCGCGCGGTTCAGGTGCTGATTGATATCTACGACGGCAGGACCGAAAAGCCGCGCCTGTTGGAACTGAGTTATTTCCTTTTGTTTTTTCCGTCCGCCGCCGCGGGGCCGATTGACCGTTACCGCCGCTTTTTGGGCGATATAAACCGCACCCCGGGCAAAGAAGAATATTGTGAGCTTTTGCGGCGCGGTTTTTGGCGGCTGATGACCGGCGCGTTCTCGGGCATTGCGGTCAGCGGCATAATTTGGGCATATTGGCTTGAGCCGCTGCCGGGCGGCGGTTTTATGGCGGGGCTGTCCTATATGTACGGCTACACGCTTTACCTTTATTTCAACTTCGCGGGATACAGCAGCATGGCGATCGGCACGGCGTATATCCTCGGCGTAAGGCTCCCGGAAAACTTTAATAAGCCGTTTCTGAGCGCGGACATGAAGGATTTCTGGGCGCGCTGGCATATTTCGCTTTCCACATGGCTAAGGGACTATGTTTACACCCGTTTTGTGATGGGCAGCCTTAAAGCAAAGCGCTTTAAAAATAAGCGCACGGCATCTTACATCGGCTATATTATAACATTTGCGGCGATGGGCGCGTGGCATGGGCTTAGCCCGAATTATCTGATATACGGCGCTTACCATGCGCTGCTGATGTGCGTAAATGAAGCGCTTGACCTTCACTATAAATCCATGCGCAAATTTAAGCAGGGGGCGGTTTCAAGGGTCTTGATGGCTGTAGTGACGTTTCATTTCGTGAGCTTCGGGCTGCTGATTTTTTCGGGGAGATTGGTATAACGGAGGGAAAAATGCAAACAGAAATCACGGAAATAATATGCGGCATCTGCGGCGCGGAGGATGGCGAATTGGAACCCGACCTGGAACTGTTCGATGCGGGGCTGCTGGATTCCTTTGCGGTTGTGCAGATGCTGGTAGAGTTTGAGGGGCGGCTGGGGATATCGCTCGATATAGAAACCCTGCGGCGCGAGGATATCTCAACCCCCGCAAAAATCATCGGGCTGTTGGGGGGCGTGGCGTGAAGCTTTTGAAAATCATTGCCCGCGCGCTTGTTTTGCCTGTTTTGGTTTTGCTTACGTTTTTGGGCGTGGCTTTTGCGATAACCGCGGCTGTGCCGGAATACAAAGACAGCGCCGGGGACGACAATTACACGCAGAAAATCAGGGGGCTTTATCTTCTCGGGCAGTCGGCGGCAAAGAGCGATAACATTATAATTTACGGCTCCAGCGAGCTTAGGACGCTGGAAATTTCTACGAACCCAGCGAATTTTTTCGCAGGGAAGCGCGCGGGGTTTCAGGTGAATTTAATCGGGCGCGGCTCCTGCCAATCCCTGACCCACGCGATGTCTATTGCGGCGTCCGGGGATTCTTTGACCGGCGGGAAGGTTGTGCTGATAACCTCCCCGCAGTCATATGTTAAGGATGGCATCGCGGCGGATCTATTCATGGCGAATTTTTCGGCACAGCAATATTTAGAACTGATGGCGGATGACGGCCTTTCCCCGGAAATTAAAAAAGACATCTCGCGAAGGGCGGCCGAGCTGCTCGGCCAGTATAAGGCATTGCATGGCAGCGCAGGGGCAGACAACGCGGTGATGTATCTGGCGCAGCATAACGCAAACCCGGGCGCGATAAGCACTTTGCGAAACGCGGTAACGGCACCGTATTACAGCTTCATGCGGTATGCTTACGGGCTAAAGGACAAGGCGGCGTCGGGCAGGCTGCTTGAATCTTTGCGTGAAGCTGAAGAGTCCGCGCCTTTGCGTGAAATAGACTGGGCGCGGGAGGAAAGCGCGGCGATAGAAGAAGCCCGCCTTATGACCGGCAACAACGATTTCGGGATACTGGACGATTACTACACGACCTACATCGGCACGCGCCTCGGCAGGCAAAAAGATAAAGACGCCGGGCTTGATTATTCTGTATCTAAAGAATACGGCGACCTGCGGATACTGTTTGAAGTTTGCCGGCAAAAGGGGATAGAGCCGCTGTTTGTCCATGTGCCGCTGCATGGGCAGTGGAGCGATTATACAGGCTTTACAGCCCAAAGGCGGCAGGCTTATTATGAAAACGTAAAAAAAATCGCAGAGGAATACGCCATAGAAATTTTAGACCTGACCGGTTATGAGTATGAGCAGTATTTCCTGTGTGACATAATGCATTTGGGATGGAAGGGGTGGCTTGAGGTTGATAAAGCGCTTGTCGGATTTTATAACAGCCGCTGAGGAATTTGTGTATTCCCATACGGCGCTGAGGTATCTTTGGTATATCGGGATTGTTTTGGCGCTGCTGCTGTTTTGGGTGTATGGGGAAGACGCGGGCACCGCGTTTGTTTATAATGCGTTTTAAGGCTGCTTACTTGACAGTTTTGGGTCTGTGATATATGATGATAACAATAAATCATTGGAGGCGCGATGGATCAGAACCGGCGCGCGGGCGCGCGTGAAGATATCGTAATAGGGCGCAATGCCGTGCTGGAGCTTCTGCGCTCCGGTAAAGCGGCCGACAGCATTTTGCTCCAAAAAGGGCTTGGCGGCACGCTCCTTAAAATCGCCGCTATCGCAAGGGAAAAGGGCATTGTTGTAAAAGAAGTGTCTATAGCAAAGCTGGACGGGATGTGCGCGCGCGCAAATCACCAGGGCGTAATCGCGGTGACTGCCGGGGCAAGCTACAGTGAGCTTGAAGATATCTTCGCGAAGGCGGGGGACAATCCGCCGCTGATTGTAATCGCGGACGGGATAGAGGACCCGCATAATTTAGGCGCGCTGATCCGCACGGCGGAGGCCGCGGGGGCGCACGGCATTATTATACCAAAACGCCGCAGTGCGGGGCTTACATTCGCGGCGGCGAAGGCTTCGGCGGGGGCGGTTTCGCACATACCCGTTGTACGGGCGGTAAACCTTGCGTCAGCCATGGACGCGCTGAAGGCGCGCGGGCTTTGGTTCTACGGTGCCGATACAGGCGGGGCGCCTTGGTGCGAGACGCAGTTTTCCGGGCCTGTCTGCCTTGTTGTAGGGTCCGAGGGCGGCGGTATCAGCCGCCTTGTCAAAGAGAAGTGCGACCATATCGTTTCGATTCCGATGTATGGGAAAGTAAGCTCGCTTAACGTATCTGTTGCGGCGGGGGTTATCCTTTATGAGATAGCAAGGCAGAGGGCGCTTTGCGGAGGTTACAATGGATAAAGACAAAAACTACAATGTGGACGATATCGTGGACGATATCCTGTCCGAAATAAAAAGGAAAAAGAGCGCGGACAAGGGTGCCGTGCCGCCTGCCGCGGATACCCCTGCGGTACCGCCGATGGCCGCGGCCGAACCGCCCGCCGGGACGCCCGCGCGGAAAAAGGATTTTGCGCTGCGCCTCCCCGAGGACAGCAGGTCGCCGCCCATACCGCGCACCGAAGGCCCGCGCGCCTTTCCCGAGGTAGCCGCCGGGAAACCGGCGAAAGAAAAAATCCCCCTTGGGTTTTCCGGGGATGCGCGCCCCATCACGGAGAAGGCGCGTGTGCGCCAAGGCTGGCCGCGTATCGGCAGGGCAGTCCCCGCGGCGGACAAGCGCGAGTTCCGCTTTGACCCGGACGCCCCGGACAGCGCGGACAACAGGCAGCCTACACGGATTGTGCCGAAATTCGCCACGGGCAAGGAGCTGCTGATAGAGGATATCCAGCGCATGGATTTCAGAGAGGGGCAAAACGCCGCCGCTTATTATGAAGAGGACAACTATGCCGGGGAGATACCTGATTCCTCCCGCGCGGATTTCAGCGAATATAACTCCGCCGAAAACCGCGACGATGTCGCAACTGATATCGCGCACACAAAGCTCTGGCTTTTTGTGCGCTCGGGGCTTACGGCAATACTTACGTTTTTTGCCGTGTTCTTCGCCCTTTCCGAAAGGCTGAATTTGCCCATGCCGGAGGCGATCTGGCCTGTCCCGGAAACGATGCAGGCGTTCATGATCGCGTGTACCGCGGTAACGGTGCTTGTGGCGGTGGTAAACAGCTCTGCCGTGGGCGGCGGGCTGATCAGCTTTTTCAAGTTCCGCGCGAACGCCGATTCACTTGCCGCTTTCGCGATACTTGCCGCGATACTGCAGTGCATTGCCGGGGTCGCAAGCCCGGAAACGGTTGACGCCGCCGCGCTGAATTTTTACTTCCCCGTCGCCTGCCTTGCGATGTTTTTCAGCACGCTGGGCAAAATGGCGATGATCAGCCGCATACAGCTGAATTTCCGCGTGCTGGGGTCCGAGCTTGAGAAAAAAGCCGTCCTGCCCGTGGAAGACCCCCGCTTCTGCCAAGAGTTTGCGGGGGACAACACACAGCGGAAGCCCGCCATCGCCTACGGTGTGAGTGCCGGGTTTTTCACGGAATTTTTGGCGCTGTCATACTCCGACAAATACGATGTGGGGATCAACCGTTCTGTCGCGCCTGTCTGCGTTATCGGCGCGGCGGTTGTGGGCGCGGCGACTTTCCTTCTTACGGCGCAAACTTTCGCGGCGCTGTCGGCATTTACGGCGGTCTTGTGCGTCAGCGCGACGTTCTCGGCCGCTTTTATAGAGAATATCCCGCTGTATAAAATGGCAAAGCGCGTGGGGGCGCAGGGCGGGATGATATCCGGCAGCAAGGCGGTGGAGGATTTCTGCGATGCCAAGGCCGTTGTACTTTCCGACACCGACCTTTTCGGCAAAGGCTGCCTTTCGCTGCACGGCATAAAGGCGTTTTCACAGGGGCGCATCGACGAGGCTATGCTCGATGCCGCAAGCGTGATCTGCGCGCTGGACGGTGCGCTCGCCCCGCTGTTTTTGCAAATGATAAACAACAACCGCAAGGTGCTGAAAAAGGCGGACAACATTGTGCTGGAAAACGGCTTGGGTGTTTCCGCCTGGATCGACCAGCGGCGTGTACTCATCGGGAGCAAAAGGCTGATGCAGATGCACGGCGTTACACTGCCGAACGACAGCTATGAGCGAGGGGAGGCCCCGGACGCGAAGGGTGTACCGGTGTATCTTTCCAACTCGGGGGAGGTTTCCGCGCGCTTTTTGGTGGAATATACCGCAAACGAGGAGCTGGCGGCAGAGCTTGACCGCCTTTCCGCAAGGGGCATACGCCTGATCGTCGCCACGAGCGATGTAAATATTGACTCCGCAAAAATCTGGGAGACCTACGGATACCCCGACGAGCTGGTTTCGGTCCTCCCGCCGGATTACTTGACCGAATATAAAAAGATGTCCCTTCCCCGCAAGGAGGCCGCCGCCGGGATTGTATACACCGGCAGGGCAGCCGCGATGATCCGCGCGGTCCTTGCCTGTATTGCGGCGCGCTCATCAATACTGTCCGCCACGGTCATAGAGCTTGCGCAAATACTGCTGGGCTACGGGCTGGTCACTTTCCTGGCGTTTATGGGGAGCATCGGCGAATTGGATATATTGCGGCTGGGTATGTACCAGATGTTTTGGTTCGCGGCCATATTTATTGTGCAGCAGGTAAGGCAGGCGGCAGCGTAGCTTCGCTTCGCAGGATTAAGGTTTTAGGAAATAAGGATTCAGGGT
>WRLS01000098.1 GCA_009776345.1 Oscillospiraceae bacterium
AAGAGGGAGGCTAAAGTCCCCCTCAAGAGGGGGATGTCACGCAGTGACAGGGGGAGTTCGTAGGGGCGGCAACCTGCCGCCCGCCTAAAATTGTTTCACGTGAAACAATTTTGATATAGCTTTTTGGGAAGATATGGTGACATAATGAGCAACGCCGATGCAATCTTCACAGACAATTGCCGCAAAATCATTGACGAGGGCTTTTGGGACAAGGGGCAAGCCGTGCGGGCTAAATGGCCGGACGGCTCGTTTGCGTATACAAAAAAGCTGTTCGGGGTTGTAAACCGCTATAACCTGGCGGAGGAGTTCCCCGCCATGACCCTGCGGCGCGTGTATATTCGCAATTGTATCAGCGAAATTTTATGGATTTGGCAGAAAAAATCAAATAATGTGCGCGACCTCGGGCTGCATATCTGGGACGCGTGGGCGGACGAAAACGGCTCAATCGGCAAAGCTTACGGCTACCAGCTCGGCGTGAAGCATAAGTACAGCGAAGGTATGTTCGACCAGGTTGACCGCGTGCTGTACGACCTTGCCCATAACCGCGCGTCCAGGCGGATCATGACAAATATTTATGTGCATGGCGACCTCAGTGAAATGGCGCTCTATCCATGCGCTTACTCCATGACGTTCAATGTGACCGAAAACCGCCTGAACGCGATACTTAACCAGCGGTCGCAGGATATGCTGGCGGCAAACAACTGGAATGTATGCCAGTATGCCGCGCTTTTGCATATGTTCGCGCAGGTAAGCGGGCTAGAGGCGGGTGAGCTGGTCCATGTAATCGCGGACGCGCATATCTACGACAGGCACATCCCGATAATTGAGGATATGCTGTCCCGCGAAGCCTACAGCGCCCCGGTTTTTCGTATTGACCCGGATGTCGATGATTTCTATAATTTTTCCCCCAAGCATTTTTCGCTGGAAAACTACAGGTGCCATGAGCTGGGCCATACGTTTGAGGTGGCTACATGAACATGATTTTTTCCGCCGACCGCAATTGGGGAATCGGGTATAAAAACAACCTGCTTTTCCGCGCAAAGGCTGATATGAAGCGGTTTCGTGAGATGACCGCCGGAAAAACCGTTATCATGGGGCGCAAGACGCTCCAGTCTTTGCCGGGCGGCAAAATACTGCACGGCCGCGTGAATTTGATATTATCGCGGGACGGTTCGTACTATGCCGAGGGCGCGCGGGTTTTCGGCAGCGCCGGCGCGCTTCTCGAAGAAACCGAAAGGCTCCCCCCGGATGATGTGTTTGTGATAGGCGGCGGGGAGATATACCGCTTGCTTATGCCATATTGCGGCAAGGCCTATGTCACAAGCTGGGATGCCGTTTTCCCCGCCGACAGTTTTATGGTAAATCTTGATGAGGACAGCGGCTGGGTTTTGGCGCACACATCCGAGCCGCTGAGTGAAAACGGCGTGGTATTTAAATATAAATTGTATAAGAGGCGAGTGTGAAGGGCAATGCGTATTAAAAGCAACTCCCCCTGTCACTTCGTGACATCCCCCGAATAGAAATTAGAAAATAGGAATTAGGAATTAGTAAAGGAAGAAATTTGATGTACCGTCCCTTACTATTTTCCATTTTCTAATTCCTAGCTACTATATGGGGAGGTGGCGCACAGCGCCGGAGGGAGTGACGGGTGTGACCACCGGGCACGCCTAAAATGTTTCACGTGAAACAATTGTTTGGGATTTGCGCGTAAAATGTTTCACGTGAAACAATTTATAGGTGCGGTGGTATGAAATATATAACGTAAATTAAAACCACCCCGGCGCTTCGCGCCACCCCTCCAAGGAGGGGAATTTCGGACGGGAAAACCCCGCCCCTACGGACAACCCCCGCCGCCTGTGGGCGGCACCCCCTTCGTGCGCGAAGGGGGCAAGGGCGGGACGCCCGGTGTGCGTCCCCTACGATGCAATATTGGTGATTATTGGTAATTTGCGGGCGACCGTATGCTCGCCCCTACGAATTGCTCCTTCCCTTCCTAATTCCTAATTCCTATTTCCTAATTCCTATTTGGGGGTAAATCATGGTTAAACTGAGCGCCTGTATCGAAATGCTTTTCAAGGAATACGATTTTTACGAACGCCCCGCCGCTGTAAAGGCCGCAGGGCTGGATGCCGTGGAATTCTGGGGCTGGGCGGACAAGGACCTTTCCGCCATGGCGCAGGCCGCGGAAAAGGCGGGCGTGAAAATCGCCGCCGCCTGTGTGGGGACGCGGGACGAAAAACGCGCGCGCGCCATATCGGAGTTTGGGATTTTAGACGGCCGCAACGCCGCTGTCTTTGCCGAAAACGTCCATGAAACCGCCGAAGCTTTTGCGCCGCTTGGAATCCCGGTTATTATCGTGACCACGGGGCAGGAGCTTCCCGGCGTATCCCGTGAAGCGCAGCAGGAAGCCGTAATCCGCTGCTTGTCCGCCGGTGCTGCGATTGCGCAAAGGGCAGGGGTCACGCTCGTGGTGGAGCCGCTGAATGTTTTGGTCAATCACGGGGGCTATTACCTCTCGTCGTCGCACCAAGCCGCCGATATCCTGAAAGCCGTGAATTCCCCGAATGTGAAGATGCTTTTTGATGTGTATCACCAGCAGATCACCGAGGGCAATGTTATCGCGAACCTAACCGAATATATGCCGCTGATCGGGCATATTCACACCGCGGGGAACCCCGGCCGCAACGAATTGGACAGCGGCGAGCTGAACTACGGCCCGATTTTTAAGGCGATTGAAAACGCCGGTTATACCGGTTATGTCGGCTTGGAATACAGCCCGACTGTACATTCGGGGCGGTCATTGGCAGGGGCGTTCAGGGCGAACGCATGAAGGTGAATTGCGCTACTTCATCCCCGTTAAAATTTTCTCCGCCGATCTTCCGGGGCCGCGGTTAAACCTGTACATATCGCGCAGGCCGCCCGGCTCGCCTTTTTGCAAGAGGTTCGCGCCCTTTTCGTAGCATGAGAGCGTGACGGTGAAGCCCATCTCCTCGAGGACCTCGTCCGCCTCGGGGCAGAACGCGCCGAAGGGATACGCGAAGCATATCGGCACGACGCCGCAGTGTTCGGCGAATTTTTCCTGAAGCCCCCGCAAATCGGCTGCCAGCATTTCGCGGTACTCGTCTTGGCTTTCGCCTTTTTTGCGGGTGCAACCGTTGCGCCCGTTTTTGCAGTTGTGCAGGTTTTGCGTGTGACTGCTCAGCTCCACGCGCCCGGAGCGTGACATTTCGGCGAGCTGCTGCCAGGTGCAGTGGCCGTATTCTTCATCGGTGCCGTAATCGTTCGAAGTCCAAAGGTCCGCGGCGGAACCGATTACCGAAAGCACGATGCGCATATCATATTTTTCCAGAAGCGGCAGCGCCTTTGTGTAGTTGTTGTAAACGCCGTCGTCGAAAGTAAGCAGGATCGGCTTTTCGGGGAGCGCGCCGTCGCCGTGTACAAATTCGGCGAGGTCTGACGCGAAGACGGCGGTGTAGCCGTTTTCCGATAGATAGCGCAGGTCAGCCTCGAATTGGTCGGGCGGAAGCACCCATTTATCGCGGGCAGAGTGGTGCAGGCTGTGGTACATTAGCACAGGCACGCGCACGCCGCCCCCCGCCGTATCGTCGGCGGAGGTATCCGCCGCGGTGGCTATCGTGCAGAATGAAAGGGCGAGAACCGCGGTTAAAAATAAAGCGGCTATATTTTTGTATAATTTTAATTTAATTAAATGGTAATTTAACATGGGGTTCCTTTCTTGTGGGACATATAGTATACGGCGGATGAATATATTTTATTTTCGGTGGGGGCTGTCAATCATTTGCAATTTTGTGTTTGGGGCGATATAATGTATTTGACAATTTCGCGCGGAGGCTGTTTTGGAAGAAAAAAACACAGCGAATGAAAACACTGCACATTATTTGTCCAAGGCAAGGGCTTTGATTGAGGCAAGGCAGCAGAAGGCGGGGCGGCGCCTAAGGGCGTTTACGCGGCATTTCGGCTGTCAGCAGAATGTTGCCGATGGTGAGCGCATCGACGGTATGCTCGCTGAAATGGGCTATGATTTTTGCGATAGCCCGGACGGCGCGGATTTAATTATCTTCAACACCTGCGCCGTGCGCGAAAACGCCGAGGACAGGATCTTCGGCAATGCGGGCGCGCTGAAGCACCAAAAGGCCCGAAACCCGGGGCTTATCATCGGGCTTTGCGGATGTATGGTGCAGCAAAAGCATATCGCGGCGAAGCTGCGGAAAAGCTATCCCCATGTGGATTTGCTGTTCGGGCCGTCCGCGCTTCCGAAGCTGCCGGAGCTTCTTTGCCGCAAGCTTGAGGAAAAAGGTCGCGTTTTTGAAATATTGGACCCAACCGCCGAAATCGCCGAGGATTTACCGGTGCGCAGGGAAAGCGGGATAAAGGTCCTGGTTTCCATAATGTATGGCTGTGATAATTTCTGTTCCTACTGTGTTGTGCCGTATGTGCGCGGGCGGGAGCGCAGCCGTGGCCACGCGAAGATTTTGGACGATGTGCGCGGGCTGGTTGGAAGCGGGTTTAAGGAGATCATGCTGCTGGGGCAGAACGTGAATTCCTACAGGGACGGCGGCAAGGATTTTGTCGGGCTGCTGCGGGATATTTGCGGTATACACGGGGATTTTAGGCTGAGATTTATGACATCGCACCCTAAAGATTGCTCGCGGGAGCTGATTGACACAATCGCGGAGTGCGGGCAAATTGTAAAACACCTGCATCTGCCCGTTCAAAGCGGCTCCGACCGAATCCTTGAAAAGATGAACCGAGGCTACACCGCGCGGCAGTATTTGGATATAATCGCCTATGCCAAGGAAAAAATCCCCGGCGTATCCTTCACGGGGGATGTTATAGTGGGTTTCCCGGGGGAAACGTATGAGGATGTGCAGAAAACAATCGCGCTGATCAGGGAAGTAGGGTATCAATCCCTGTTCACATTCATATACTCAAAGCGGGCGGGGACGGCGGCGGAAAAGCTTGACGACCCTGTATCCGATGAGCAGAAAGGCATTTGGTTCCGTGAGCTGCTCGATGTGCAAAACGAAATAAGCAAAGCGCATTATGAAAAGCTTGTGGGGAGCATACTCACTGTTCTGGCGGAGGGCAAGGGTAAAAACGGCGAAGGTTGGCTGACCGGGCGGACGGGGTCCAATATCATCGTGGATTTTGAGGCGCCGGAAAGCTTGACCGGCAGCTTTGTGCAGGTAGAAATAACCGCGGCGCTTAATTGGGCGCTTAAGGGAAATCTAATAAAAATTTAAATAATAAATGAAGGGATGTAAAGTATGGACAAGGTAATCATCGCGGCAAGGGACCTCGGCAGGATTATACAGGAGGACGAGCGTTATATCAGGTACATGGTCGCCAAGCAGCAAAATGACGAGGACGCGGAACTGCAGGAGAAAATCGCAAACTTTCAGCGGTTGAGGGACGAGCTGAGCGCACGGATGGGCGAAAACCCAAACGCGGCGAAAACAGACGCTGCGAACGGGCAAATGCGCGCCGCGTATGCCGAAATCTTTGAAAATGAAAGCATGGCGCGCTTTACAAAAATAAAAAATGAGATGGACGGGCTGCTGGGGTTTGTGAACCAGATTCTTTCAGCCGCGTCGAACGGCGAGGACCCCGAAACCGTGGAGTACCGCGCACCGGGCTGTTCCGGCGGTTCGTGTGGGTCATGCGGGGGGTGCGGCGGAGCGTAGCGAAGCTACGCTCCGCAGGATTGAGGTTTTAGGATTGAGGATTTAGGAAGGGAAGGAATTTGTAGGGTCGGGGTTCCATCCCCGACCGCGAATATTAGGTTTGATTTTGACGGTCGGGCATGGAAGCCCGACCCTACCATAAAACCTAAAACCTGCGCGAAGCGCAAAACACCCGTCACCGCGACGAACAAGTCGTCACGGTGCCACCCTCTTTAAAAAAGAGGGTACGTCCTACGGTCGTTTTACGCTTTTTATATGAGAGAATAAATCCTGTTGTAGCCTTACCCTCTTTTTTAAAGAGGGTGGCGCGAAGTGATTTATCGCTTCGTGACGGGTGTTTTGCCTTCGGCAGGATTGAGGTTTTAGGATTGAGGATTGGAAGGAACTTGTATCACGGTGGTTGAATCCGCGGAAAAATTATGCTATACTTTGGATGGCTTCGCTGCGGGGGAGATGTTTGATGTGAAACAAAGCATAGCCTACCGGATTTTGTTGGCTGTCACAATAGCTGTGACAACGCTGATGCTGCTTATGACATTTGTTTTTCGGGAGAATTTCCCGGTGAGCGTGCGCTATGATTTTCCGCGGGCCTATGATGAAACCGGGGACGGCTTTTTTGAGGAAGATGGCATCGCGCGGGAATGGGCGGCCGCGGGCGGCGAAGTTTGGCTGCCGTATTATACGGAGCATGAGCTTGAGGAAATTTGGGTATACTTCCCGCTTGATTTAAACGAAGCCGCGTATGGGGAGCTTATACTTATCCCGCGGGTGGGCGATGTGACGGCACAGAGGATCATCCAATACCGCGATTATTTAGGCGGGTACGAAAAGCTCGAGCAGCTGATGGATATCCGGGGCATCGGCGAAGGGATATTTGCGCAAATCGCCCCGTATCTATATGTGGATTAGATAAGAAATGAGGGATTGCCGTGGTCAGAATGGATAACCATATGGGCAGGATTGAAGTGTCGGAGGGGTACTTCGCCAATCTTATCGCCCGCGCCGCATCCGAATGTTTCGGCGTGGTGGGGATGGTAAGCGGCTCGGCTTCGCAGGAGCTGCGGTCCGCCGTGCTGGGCCCGATCCGGGACAAGGGCGTGATTGTGCGCGGCGAAGGCGGAAAGCTGGTCATCGACCTGCACATTTGCGTGATGTACGGCGTAAACATCGCCGCCATCGTAAAGAGCATCATCCATAAAGTGACATATACCGTTGAAGGGGCCTGCGGGCTGGATGTCGCGAAGGTGAACGTCTATGTCGCGGACATGAAAGTAAATTAAATTTGCTTATAGGAGAGTAGATGCATTGTGCTAACCGGCCAAATCCTGCGGGATGCCTTGATCAGCGCGGCGAATAATATTGCCGCGCACCGTAAACCGGTAGATGCCCTGAATGTTTTCCCCGTCCCCGACGGCGATACAGGGACAAATATGTCCATGACCATGGGCGCGGCAAAGCGTGAGCTTGTGCTGTTGGAAGATAATGCCCGTGCCGGGGATGTTGCGAAAGCGGCGGCTTCGGCGCTGCTGCGCGGGGCAAGGGGGAATTCCGGCGTTATTTTGTCGCTGCTGTTCCGCGGATTCGCGCGCGGGCTTGAGGGGAAAAAAGAAGTATCGTCTGCGGATATCGCGGCGGCGCTGGAGCTTGGCGTGCAGTCCGCGTACAACGCCGTTATGAAGCCGACGGAGGGGACGATCCTCACTGTGGCGAGGGTCGCCGCGGGGAAAGCGCGGGAGGCATTGGCTGATGCCCCCGGGATCGGGCCGGTGGAGCTTTGGGATGTTGTGATTGCCGCCGCGAAGGAAAGCCTGGAAACCACGCCGGAGCTTTTGCCCGTGCTGAAAAAAGCCGGTGTCGTGGACGCGGGCGGCAAGGGCCTGATTATTATTTATGAAGGGATGCGCCGGGTTTTCGGGGGCGGGGAGATTTTGCCCGAGGAAAACGGCATTACCGAAATACCCGACGAGCGAAATGCCGCCGGGGAATATGAGGGCGAGATCACATTTACTTACTGCACGGAATTCCTCGTGCTGAAGGAAAATGGCGGGGGCGGCGCGCTCAGCCTTCGCGCATATTTAGAATCAATCGGGGACAGTGTTGTGGTTGTGGACGACGATGAGATAATCAAGGCGCACGTTCATACGGACAACCCCGGGAACGCATTGCAGAAGGCGCTGGAATCCGGGCAGATCACCGCCATAAAGATAGACAATATGCGCCAGCAGCACGCCGACAGCAAAAAAGCCGCGAAGGGAAAAGCCCGCCAGCTGACCTATGTGCCTATAGACCATTCGCGCAAATA
>WRLS01000099.1 GCA_009776345.1 Oscillospiraceae bacterium
GGGAGCTTTCTTGTGCCTTTTCCCTGCGCGTCCATCAAAGCGGAAAATAGTATCCCTGCTTCGTGGCACAGCGCGTATGTCAGGTCGAGCTCCACATCCGCCTGACTGCGGAAAAAGATATCCGCGGAAATATTCCACTCGCCCAGTTGTTTTGCCGCCAGCTTGCAGATGCCGTATTCCACGAGCTGGCCGGTAAGCTCCCCGCGCAGTTTTTCGCTTTCTTCCTCATGGCGGGGCAGAAGGCTTACGGTTTTCATATAGACAAGGCGGCTTGCCATCTCCAAAAATTCGCTGGAAACATCCATGTCATGCTCCTGCCAATTGCGGATAACGGCGATATACTGCTCCAGCAGCGACGATATGTCTATATCCGCGATATTTAGCTTGTGCGCGGAAATCAGATGCAAAATCAAATCCAGCGGCGCGTCGTATTCCATTACTTTAAACGATAATTTTTCCATTTTTCACCTTAACAGTAAAAAGAGATAATCGATAGGCTCCGTGATTTTATACAAAAACGCCTCCGCGTGGCCCGTGAGAAATCCGATAGGACCCCGTAAATACCCCAGCCACATCAGCGCAAGCAGTGCGAACATCATGATACGTTCATACCGCATTACAAAATAATACATCGCCCCGGGAAGAAAAAGCCCTAAAATCCTTGAGCCGTCCAGCGGCGGTATCGGCAGCAGGTTGAACACCGCCAGCACAACGCTGATCCGCATAATCAGCCGCAGGATACCGGGCAAGGCGTCGGTTTGCGGGTGAAGCCCGGTCGTGTAAAAGACAAGCTTCATCGCGGCGACCGCCATAAACGCCAGCGCGATGTTTGACAGCGGGCCCGCGGCTGCCACGATTGCCATATCGCGGCGCGGGTGCCTGAAATTGCGCGGGTCGACAGGTACGGGCTTTGCCCATCCGAAACCCATCACCAGCAGCATCATGCTGCCCAGGACATCCAAATGCTTTAGCGGGTTTAGCGTGAGCCGCCCCATGCCACGGGGTGTAGGGTCGCCGAGTTTCTCCGCCGCAAAGGCGTGTGCGGCCTCGTGAATCGGCAGGATGATAAGCAAAACAGCCGCGCGGGCAAGGACGTCCCACATATGGCATCAACTCGTTTCAAAAGCGTATCTCAATATATTCTACCGCAAAATACGGTATTTTTCAAGCCCGGATGAGGCAAAACATTGCCTCGAAGAAAATTTTATGGCGAAAAAGTATTGCAATGCGCCGCACAATCTGATAAAATAGCAATGTTGTCCGTTTTTTTAAGGAGGTGCAGACCATGGCAAAATGCGACATATGCGGAAAAGGCGTAAGCTTTGGGATTAGGGTTTCCCACTCCCACCGCAGAAGTAATAGAACCTGGAAGCCCAATGTACAGCGGGTAAAGGCTGTTGTGAAAGGGTCCCCCCGCCACATCCACGCCTGCACCCGGTGCCTGCGTTCCGATCTTGTTACCCGCGCGAACTAATGAGGCAAAAAGGGAACCGGCTGTTTTTAGTCGGTTCCCTTTTTTACGGCCGTAGGGGCGGCAATCTGCCGCCCGAAATTCCCCTCCTTGGAGGGGTGGACGGCGCAGCCGGACGGGGTGGTTTTAATGCGGCTTCATTTTCGGCTTTTTTTCACCGCTCAAGGCGCAGGCAGCGGCGCGCTCCGCGACGCATTATTTACTTTCTTTTTGCGCCGCCAAAAAGAAAGTAACAAAGAAAAACGCGGCTTATGGGGCTGGGGGCCGCTGCCCCCACTCACCCCCTAAGAACCCCCGCGACCCCCCGCAGAAATCGAAGACTGCACACTTGCCAGAACGGTAAGTAAGAGCAACCAATAAAATACATCTGCCGTCCGCTTTCGCCCTGCGGGGCTCAAATGCTGGGCGCGGGAAAAAAGATAATAGGAAAAAAGATAATAGGAAAAAAGATAACGAATTTTTCCCCGCTTTTTAAACCTTCAGTTTGCATTGTAGCTTTGTGTCACACTGAAGGGAAGAAATTTACCGCTCCTTCCCTCGCTAATTTCTAATTCCTATTTTCTAATTTCTACTTGCCCCCGCGGCTTGAGCGGTGAAAATTAACGGAAGATGAAATCGTGTAATAAAGGAGAATTATGATTTTAGCGTCAGCGTCACCGCGCAGGCGGGAGCTTCTTTGTGTCATCACAGATGAGTTTACGGTGGAGCCGCCCGATGTAAGCGAAGAATTTCCGGCGGGGATGCGCCTGGACGAGGCCGTTATGCTCCTCGCCCTGCGCAAGGCGGCTTTTGTTGCCGAAAAGCATCCGGGGGAGCTTGTGATTGGGGCGGATACCGTAGTTGTGTTGGACGGCGCGGTTTTAGGCAAACCGGCAGATGAAGACGATGCCTTTCGGATGCTGAGTGCGCTTTCCGGCAAAACGCATACTGTCTATACGGGCGCGGCGCTTGTCAGGGATGCGGCGGAGTCTGTGTTCTGCGTGTCGACGCGGGTAACATTCCGTGAACTGGCATCGGATGAAATACGCGAGTACATAAGCACCGGCGAGCCTATGGACAAGGCGGGGGCATACGGCATCCAGAAAAAAGGCGCGCTGTTTGTAAGGGAGATCCACGGCGATTATTTTAACGTGGTCGGCTTGCCGCTGTGTTCTTTGTACAGTAAATTAAATGAGTTTTGCCTGCTCTAAAATCCCCCGTGCGAAAAAATATGGATTTTTAGGAAAATAATGTTGAGAAGTGCGGGAAAACAGGGTATAATAAATTTGTGATGTATTTAAACCTCCTGCAAAGAAAGAAGGAACCGGATTATGGGGATGTTTTCCAAGGATATTGGAATTGACCTGGGCACCGCGAATACGCTGATTTTCATGAGGGGCAAGGGCATTATAATGCGCGAGCCTTCGGTGGTTGCCGTGGATACGCGCAATGACACCGTCCGCTATGTCGGAAGGGAAGCCAAGGAAGTAATCGGCAGGACACCGGGCGCGATTGTCGCTGTCCGCCCGCTGAAGGACGGCGTAATCGCCGACTTTGCCATCACCGCCAATATGCTGCAGATTTTCATAAAAAAGGCAGTGAACAACACATTCTTCTCCCGCCCGAGGATTATCATCTGCATCCCGTCCGGGGTTACGGATGTGGAACGCCGCGCCGTCAAAGAGGCCGCGTTCAAGGCGGGGGCGAAGCAGGTGTCTATTATCGAGGAGCCTATGGCGGCCGCGATTGGAGCAAACCTACCGGTGGCGGAGGCCACGGGAAGCATGGTTGTGGACATAGGCGGCGGCACAACAGAAGTCGCGGTGATTTCCCTGGGCGGCATAGTCGCGTCAAGGTCCGTGCGCGTGGCAGGGGACGAGCTGGACGCCTCTATCATCAACTACATTAAACGCAAATACAACCTGCTGATAGGCGAACGCACCGCGGAGGACATAAAAATCTCCATCGGCTCCGCGTATCCCTATGAAGGCGAAGAAGATTTCGAGATCAAAGGCCGCAACCTGGTGGATGGCCTGCCGAAAAATATTTTCGTGACCCCGGAGGAGATCCGACAGGCAATCGCAGACCCCATCGCCTCAATCCTCGACGCCATACGCACCACGCTTGAACGCACCCCGCCCGAGCTTTCCGCAGATATCATCGACCACGGCATTACGCTCACCGGCGGCGGCGCGCTGCTGAAGGGCCTTGACGCGCTGATTACGCAGGAAACGGGGATGCCTGTCTACATCGCCGAAAACCCGCTGGACTGTGTGGCACAGGGCACGGGCAAGGCGCTTGACAATATCCACCTGCTGAATGAGATCCGCGCAAATGATGAGTAGATAAAAATGAGTGACTTCATTAAAAGTGTGCGCTTTAAAATACTCTTGGCAATTTTAAGCGTCATAGTAGGCTTTATGATCATGGCTGTCTACACAGGGGGGGCGGCCCCCCTTTTCACGCAGGCGGTAAGCCTCGTCACTGTCCCGGTGCAGCGGCTTTCCGCCGGTATCTCGCGCGGGGCGGCGGACTTTTTCTCGCAGTTTACAGACGCGCGCGCCCTTAGGGCGGAAAACGAGCTGTTAAGGGAAGAGCGCAACGGTTTTTTGCGCGCGCTCGCGGATTATGAGCGCCTGCGGCACGAAAACGAACAGTTCCGCCGGATTGTAGGGGTTTTGGAGGAGCGCCGCGACCTGGTTATTGAACCCGCGCCGGTAATCGCGCGGGAACCGGGCAGCCGTTTTTATTCTTTCACAATAGGGAAAGGCAGGATCCACGGGATAAAACGGCTTGACCCTGTCATGACCGCAGAGGGGCTTGTCGGTTATGTCATTGAATCCGGGCCGAACTACGCCAGGGTCGCGACGATCCTGGATGTAGCTGTGAATGTAGGCGCCTACGACAGCACAACCTCCGCCGGGATAAATGTCTACGACAGCTCAACACGTGATATCGGCGTTATTTCAGGCACGATTGAGCTTGCCGCGCAGGGGCTGTGCCAAATCAACTACCTGCCCCGCGACAGCACTATTGCGGTGGGCGATATTATAATGACCGGCGGCGGCAGTATGTTCCCGAAGGATATACTTGTCGGCACGGTAGAGCGGGTCGCCCCCAACGCGCATGGCACCAGTGTCGCCGCCGTAATCCGCCCCGCCGCGGATATCCCGGTTGTAAAGGATGTTTTTGTGATAACCCGTTTTGAAGGGCAAGGCGAAAGATGAACCGCACACGATATATCACCGCCGCAAAGCATATAACCTACAGCGCGCTGTTTTTCGCGCTGTATATTGTGCAGGCAACGCCCGGCCTGTTTGAGTTTTCGGGCGCCAAGCCGATTTGGGTCATCCCCTGCGCGATTGCGCTTGCTATGTTTGAAGGCGAATTCCTCGGCGGGGTATACGGTGCCGCCGCCGGCCTGCTCTGCGACATGGGCAGTTTTTTGCTTTTTGGGTTCAACGGCTTCCTTACCTGTGTTTTCTGCATCGCCGTGGGGCTGCTGGTTATTTATCTGATGCGGTGCAATTTGGCAAGCTGTTTTTTATTTTGCGCCGTGTTCATGATGGCAAGGGGCGGGCTTGAATTTTTCTTCGGCTACGGTATGTGGGGATACGACGATGCCGGGATGGTATTCTTTTCGGGCACGCTGCCGGTCGCGGTTTTCTCCGCCGCCATAACCCCTGCTGTTTATTTTACCGTAAAGGCGCTTCACAATAAGTTTAAGAAGCTGTTGGGATAAGGTTTTGCGCATTTTGCATATTCATGCGTTTGCCATGAACCTATATATTTGTTCTTGACAATCCTGCCGTATGTGCTATACTAAAAGTGCAAGAAGCGTGCCGGAAACCGACACGCCGCCTTAGAACTCAAGCATATGTAGCTGTCGTCCTTTGGTGGGGGTGGACAGCTACATTACTTTTGGCGCGTGCAGCAGGAATATTAAAAGCGCAAGCATCAAACAAATGATGAAGCGCAATATCCGCTTTCCACGTTCTCCCATCAGCAACCACCTCCTCTCTCCGCACAAAACTTGCGGGAGAAGAAAAGCGGCGTAGACAGTACCGACACCCTCTTGCTTGGTCTATCGTAACATATCTTTGAAAAATCCGCAAGTTGTTTTTACATCCCCTAATTAGTGGAGCCTTGCATGAAACCGATTACACTTTGGATCCGCCGCATTGTCATTGTGCTTCTTGTATTGGGCGTGCTGATGGCATATGTCGGGCGCCTGATGCAAATTCAAATAGTAGACGCGGAAATCTTCCGCGCGATGCTCGCCGACCGCAAAGTGGATACACAGCCTGTAAAAGCGGTGAGGGGGGAGATTGTCGACGCGGACGGGAATTTGCTCGCGGCAAACAGGATGGGCTACGATGTAATTATCGACTACGCCTTTTTCCCGCGGCGCTTTGAGCAGCAAAATGAGATCCTGCTGGAGCTGATTTTGCTGTTTGAGCAAAGCGGCGAAAGCCGAAACGACTCCTTGCCCATCTCCCGCTTCCCGCCGTTTTCCTTTGAATCCGGGCGGGACGACGACATTGCGCGTGTGAAAAGCTTTACCGGGACACAGGAGTATGCCTCGGCCGATGACGCGATGCATTGGCTGACCGGCAGGTACCGCCTCAACCAATACACGCCCGCCAGCGCCAGAAAAATCGCGGGGGTCCGCTATACAATGGAGCAGCGCGGGTTCAACCTGCGCACGCCCTATACTTTCGCGAGCGATATTGACATAGCCACGGTGGTAAAAATAAAGGAGCGAAGCTTTGAGCTTGCGGGCGTGGATGTCACAGAAGTTGCGAGCCGTTATTACCCGGTGCATGACATGGCGCCGCATCTTTTAGGGACAATCGGCCCGATCTTCCCCGAGGAGTCGCGCGAGCTTTTAGAAAAAGGCTATGCCCTAAACGACCTTGTCGGCAGGGGCGGGGTCGAGGGCGCGATGGAAAGCTTTTTGCGCGGCACGGACGGCGTGCGGGAGATACTCACCGATTCCTCCGGCAATGTCATAGAAGCGCGGGAAAGCGTATCTCCCATACCCGGCAGCACAATAAAGCTGACAATATCCCCGCGCTTTCAATACACAGCGCAGGAGATGCTGGAGGCGCAGATTGCTTTCCTTAACGAAAACGCGCCCGAAGGCCAAGGCAAAGAAGCCGACGCGGGCGCTGTAGTAATGCTGGAGGTCAAGACAGGAAAGCTTCTTGCCGCCGCGACATTCCCTTCTTACGATTTGACCGCATACAACGAGGATTATACGCTTCTAACCGGGGATTCCATGCGCCCGCTTTTCAACCGCGCGCTGGGCGGCTTGTACGCGCCCGGGTCGACTTTCAAACCGAGCGTTGCGCTGGCGGGGGTCGGGAATAATTTTATCGGGGAGGGCGCGTCCGTAAACTGCACGCATACCTACGGCCCGTACCCGCAGTTCCGTTGCCTGGGCAGCCACGGGCCGATTTCCCTTTTAAGGGCAATGGCGCAGTCCTGCAATATATATTTCTACGACCTTGGGCTGCGCACGGGGATTGATACGATTGACGCAATGACGAAATCCCTGGGCCTCGGTGAGCCGACCGGGATTGAGGTGCCGGAATCCATAGGCCACCGCTCCAACCCCGAAACAAAAAGGGCGCTGAGGGGGGAGGACTGGTATCCCGGCGACACGATCCAATCCTCGATCGGGCAGCTTTTCCACAGCTTTACGCCGTTGCAAATGGCAAACTACGCCGCCACAATCGCCAACAAGGGCGAACGCATGAAGCTTACCCTAATCGAGGAAATACTCGATTATACCGGTAGCAATGTAACACGGCCTTTTGCGCCTGTTGTAGCCGAAAAGATAGAGAATATCGACCCCATGGCTTTTGATTCTGTAATCAGGAGCATGGTGGCGGCGAGCAGGACAGGCTCCGCCCAAGGCACGTTCGGGAACTACCCGCTTGATGTCGCTTCCAAAACAGGTACGCCGGAAACTTTCGGGCTGCCCAATTCCACATTCATCAGCTTCGCCCCCGCGGACGACCCCGAGGTCGCGATAGTTGTAATAATCGAAAAGGGCTGGCACGGCTACACCGGCGCCCCCGTCGCGAAGGCGCTCTTTGACGAATATTTCGGGATTGAGATTGACGCATGGGTAGACAGCGGGCCGCAGCAGTTGAGGAATGAGCGGGCTGCGCCGGGATTTAGGATTGAGGATTAAGGATTTAGGAAGGGCAGAAAATTGTAGAGGCGGGGTCATCCCCGACCGCGAATATTCGATTAACTTGACGGTCGGGCATGGAAGCCCGACCCTACATTGAAACCTGCGCGAAGCGCCGTAGGGTACGCGCCCCTGCGCGTACCGCATTGTACGATGCGATGCGGTAATTTGCGGGCATCCCCTATGCCCCCTTCGCGCACGCCGGGGGGGGCGCGAAGAGCCCGGG
>WRLS01000100.1 GCA_009776345.1 Oscillospiraceae bacterium
AAGCCGCATAGCCTTGTGCCTTTCATCGCGCACGTCATATGCATAGTTCTATAATCCGCCCAATCGCTCAGCCGAGCCAAGCTCCAGGGCTTGAACGCGAAAAAAGGTATTAGGAATAAAAGATATCAAAGACTTTTTCCGCTGTTATTACGTGCGCGGGCGCTTCCGGTGTCGCTCCCTGTTTTAGTTTTGCGCCTACTTGCCTTTGTAGTCTGCACTTTTTTTCATGCGTTTATCGTGGAATTGTTCGCTTCCCTACTTTTTTATTTTCAATTTATGTGGTATACTAAATACAGCTGTTTTTTAATTATGAATTATGCATTGTGAACGGGGGCATACAGTGGAAGCTGAAACCATAGCAAACGAAGGCAAGTCCCTTTTCATAGAAGTGGACGGCAAAAGCTACGCCAGGATCCCGATAAAAACGCATATCATCACAGACGCGGACAAGCTCTCCGATATATTTTCGCGGTACGCCGCGCCTGTCATAAAGGACGGCGATATTGCCTTTGTATCCGAAAAAGCCGTTGCCTGTACACAAAAACGCGCGGTCCCCATGAAGGACATAAAACCGCGGCTGCTTGCGCGGATACTTTGCAAGTTTGTGTATAAAAATCCCTACGGCATAGGCCTGAGCATCCCGCAGACAATGGAAATGGCGCTGAGGGAATGCGGCGTCCTGCGTATTTTACTGGCGGCTGCCGTATCGGTAATCGGCAAGCTGCTGGGGAAGCGCGGGTGGTTTTACCGAATTGCAGGGGACAAGGCGCGCGCGATCGACGGCCCCTGCGACTACGCGATCCCGCCTTACAACAAATATGTTGTCCTCGGCCCGCTTAACCCCGATTTGGCGGCGGGGGAAGCCGCCAACGCCGCCGGATGCCCTGTCGCGGTTGTTGACCTCAATGACCTCGGCGGGAATATTTTGGGGGTGTCCGATGCTTCTATAGACCCTGTCCTGCTTCTTAAAATCTTGGCGGACAACCCCCTCGGGCAATCCGATGAACAAACCCCGATCGGGATAATAAGACTAATCTCTATCAGGAAAGGCGCGATATAATGGACAACAACACAAACCCGCAGCCCATCCCCGAAAGGCTTATGCACCGCTTCCCTTCATACCGTATCGACAAGCTCAAAAACCTGCGGGAGGGGGGCGTGCATTGCTATCCCGAGCGCTTTGCGGTCAGCCACACGCTTGCCGAGGCCGCCCTTCTGCCGGACGGTGCGGAAAATGTGCGCGTCGCCGGGCGCATTGCCGCAATCCGCAAGCTGGGCAAGCTGACCTTCTGCCATTTGCAGGATGTCCACGGCAGAATGCAGTTTACGCTAAAGCAGGATATTTTAGGCGCGGAAAACTACGCGCTGTTCCACCGCGGCGTTGACATCGGCGATTTCCTCGGTGTCGAAGGCACGGCCTTCACCACAAAAACCGGGGAAAAGACAGTGCAAGCCGCCTCGTATACTTTTCTCGGGAAGGCGCTGCGCGAGCTTCCCGAAAAATGGCATGGGCTGTCCGACCAGGAAGCGCGCTGGCGGCAGCGTTACCTTGACCTTATTTCAAACGCGGAGAGCCGCAAAGCGGCTTTGCTGCGCCCCAGGCTGCTCAGCGTAATCCGCCGCTTTCTGGAGAGCCGCGATTTTGTAGAAGTCGAAACGCCCATACTCACCAACAAGCCCTCGGGCGCTTTGGCGACCCCTTTTTTTACGCATCATCAGGCGCTGGATATTGATGTGTATTTGCGCATCGCCCCGGAAATGTACCTAAAGCGGCTGGTCACAGGCGGCTTTACCCATGTATTTGAGGTTGCGCGCTGTTTCCGCAATGAGGGAATCTCCCCCGTACACATACAGGATTTCACAATGATAGAGGGCTACAGCGCGTATTTTAACTACGAGGACAACATGAAGCTGCTCCGCGAAATGATTTTAGAGGTTCTGCGCGAGCTTTTCGGCGGCACGGTTGTCAGCGTCGGCGGGAATGAAATTGATTTTGAAAGCGAATGGCGGACAGTCAGCTTCCGCGATTTAATTTTAGAAGACGCGGGCATTGACATCGCCGCCTGCCCCGACAATACAAGTCTCCTGCGTGAAATAACATCCAAGTCAATTTATTTGGAACACGAGGACCTGCCAAGCCTAGGCAAGGGCAACCTTATAGATTTGCTCTACAAAAAAGTAAGCCGCCCGAAAATTATCGCGCCGCTTTTCCTTGTCGGCCATCCGACCGACCTTTCGCCCTTGGCACGCCGCAGTGATTCCGACCCCAACACCACCGACCGCTTCCAGCTCCTGATAAACGGCGCGGAGGTTATCAACGCGTACTCCGAGCTGGTAGACCCAATCGACCAGCGTCTGCGGCTGGAAGAGCAGGCGGCGCTGAGGCTTCAGGGCGACACCGAGGCAATGCCGCTGGACGAGGATTATCTATTGTGCATGGAATACGGTATGCCGCCGATTTCCGGCTGGGGCATGGGCATCGACCGCCTGCTCCAGGTCCTGCTGGGCTTGGACAACATCCGGGAGGGCGTGCTGTTCCCGCTTATGCGGCCTTTGGACGGTGAATAGACAATGCCGAAAAACGATAAATATACGGTTTATAAAACCGAGGATCAGCTGAAAGCCGAAGCCGCGGAGCGGAAGCGCGTGGAGAACCTTCTTGCCGCCCGCCGCAAGCCGCCGCCAAAAGCCGCAAAAAAGGCGGAGAACTACTGGTACCACTACAAGTGGGCCACAATCGCGGGGGTGTTCATCGCGGTCGTTCTTGTGATGTTTATACGCGATGTAGCTTTCAGGCCCGGCCCCGACATAACAATAATTATGGTCACAACCCGCTTTATCCCGATTGAGTATATCGAGGATATAACCCTGGAAATGGAAAGCCGCTTCCCCGATTACCACGGGGAGGGCAAGGGCATAAAAATCGCGATAGACTCCATACCGTTGTCATCAGCCGCGGACGACGACATCGGCATGGTTGAAATTGACATGGCGTATAATTTCCAGATGAAGCTGATGGCGCTTATTGCCGCCGGCGCGGACCCGCTGTTTATTTTGGACCCCCCGGCATATATGTTTCTGAATGACGTAGGCAGCGATTTCAGCTTATTCAAGCCGCTGGAAGGCATTATCCCCGGCGCGGAGGCGGACGCGCTGCCTGTATCCGCCACAGCGCTGGATTTCGACCCGGTTGTCCCGTATCTCGCCCGAGAGCTTTCCTTTTACTACCGCGAACTCGGCTACTCCGAGCGCAAAGCGCCGTATTTCGAAGCCTGCATGGATTTTTTGGCAGAGCTTGCGGACGGAGCATAGCGCTACGCGCAGGTTTTAGGATATAGGTTTTAGGTTTTAGGGAAAGAACGAAGCGACAATTTTCTTCCCTTTCCTGAAACCTTAAACCTTATTCCGAAAACCTGCCGAAGGCAAAACACCAAAACACCCGTCTTCAAAGCGGTAAGCCGCTTTGAAGCCACCCTCTTTAAAAAAGAGGGTACGCCCTACGGTTGTTTTGCGTTTTTTAATGAAAGAATAAATCTTGTTGTAGCCTTACCCTCTTTTTTAAAGAGGGTGGCACCGTGACGACTTGTTCGTCGCGGTGACGGGTGTTTTGCGTTGCGCGCAGGATTTAGGTTTCAGGAAATAAGGTTTCAGGAAGGGGAAAAATTTATTGAACCGTCCTTTTCCTGAAACCTAAAACCTTATTCCTAAAACCTGCGGCGCTTCGCGCCGCTGTGCGCCCCCACTCATTCGCGCGGATAATAACCCGCACCAGCCGCGCGCGGATTGGCATATACACAAAATCAAACTCCCCGGCAAGCTCGTCAAGTGTGCCGTTAAAGCCTTTTTTAAAGCGGTAAAGCCCGTAAAGCGGGCTGTTTTCGTCCATGTCGCCGGACACACCCTGGAAATCATAAACCGTGCAGCCGGTCTGCACCGCCCAGCGGATCATCTCCCATTGCAGAAGATATGTTGACATTACATTGCGGTTGGCATTGTCCGACGCGCCGTAAAGATAGCAGGTTTTCCCCGCGTAATTCGCAGCAACCGCGCCGGAGATTGCCTTGCCCTCATAATACGCCATATAAAGCCGCATATGATCCCCCAGGCTGTCCATCATCCGCTCGAAGTACCAGCCCGGGCGGGTGGCGAAGCCGTCGCGCGCGCCGGTTATTTCCATCAGGCGCATAAAATCGCCGAGCGCCTCTTTGCCCATGACTTTTACTTCTACGCCTTTTCTTTGTGCGATCCGAACATTGCGGCGCGTCTGCTGAGTTAAATTTGCCAGCAGCGCGTTTTCGTCACGCCCATTTATATACAGCCGGTAATTGAAACGCGCCTGTATTGTTTCAAACCCGCCCTTGCCCAAAATCTGCCTGAAGCCCATATCGCGCATAACCGCGCGGAAATTTTCATCATCAACGGGGATATCGGGGTCGGTTTTATAGATATGGGCGCGGTGCTTTTTCGCGAGGGCATCGACTCCGCGCTTGAGGTCCTCAAGCACGGCGCGGTCCGACAAATCGCAGACAGGCCCGCGCGGCGAATAAAGCATTGCGGTGCGGGTGAAGGGCATTTTGCGTACAAGGATGCTCACGCCGCCGATTATCGCGCCGCTTTCATCCCGCGACACAACGACCTCGTGGCCCCAATCGCGCTTTACATTATGCCACATGACGGATTGTGTAATCCCGCCGTTTTTATGTGACCGCGCAAAATTTTCGTATTGCGGGTATTTATCGGCAGTGAGGATTTCCATGAATTTCTTCCCTTCCTAAATCCTGAAACCTAAAACCTTAATCCTGCGCGTAGTGCAAAACACCCGGCGCGAAGCGATTTTTCGCTTCGCGCCACCCTCTTTAAAAAGAGGGTACGTCCTACGGTTGTTTTGCGCTTTCTAATGAAAGAATAAATCTTGCGGTAGCCTTACCCTCTTTTTAAAGAGAGTGGAACGGGTGTTTTGCCTTCGGCAGGATTGAGGTTATAGGGTTCAAGTAAAGGACGAAACGACAAATTTCTTCCTTTCCCAAAACCTCAATCCTAAAACCTTAATCCTGCGCTGTGCGGCGCGCAGCGCCGCACAGCGCCATATTCCGCCTTAAAACCTGCTTACTGCGGTAATTGTACGGCATATCGGGATGCAGCGCGTCTAAATTTTCCGGCGTGAGATACGGTTCACGGCGCGCCAAAAATTCGGGGATAGGGGTTATCGGCGTATTTTTGCCGAGCGGGCAGGCATCCGCGCAAATGTCGCAGCCCCAAACCATGCCGCCTTTTGCGATCTCCCCTCTTTCCCAATCGGTAAGTTCCCCCGTTTTTTGCGTGATAAAAGAGCGGCAGCGCGCGCGGTCAAGCTTTTCGCCGCCGAGTGCGGAGGTAGGGCAGGCGCGTATGCATTCGCCGCAGCCGGGGCAACTCCCGCCGGGGGCGGATGGCTCCAGCTGTAAATCCGTTACAACCGCGCCAATAAATATATATGGCCCATACACCCGATTTATTAAAAGCCCATTGCGCCCGACGCATCCAAGCCCCGCGAGCCTTGCGGCATTTACTTCGCGGATGGGCGAATTATCGGTAAACGCCGCGAATTTTGCCCCGGTTTGCTTTTGCAGGAACCCGCCCGCCTGTGCCAGTATTCCCCCTGCCGCGCGGTGATAATCGGGGACCGCCGCAAAGCGCGCGACATTCCTTTTTTCATATTCGCCGGTGTAAAACGGGAACAGGCACACGACTACGGATTTAGGGTTTTCCGGCAGTTTTTTTGCCCCCGCGCAGTCTATCAGCGGCAAAACATCGCCGAAGGCGCACACGCCGAAATGCTCAACGCCGCGGGACAGCAGCAGCCCGCGCAGTTCGGTTAGTATGTCTGATGCCATGATATGCCCGCCTTTCGGGGATTTTTTCTTTGATTTTTTCCTAAATCGGGACAAATCCGCGTTATTTGCCCGTATATGTGAAGGGCGTTTTCTGCCTTTACATTTATACGGAAAGGATTATACTGGATGTATGTAACAAAAACAGGCAGGGTTTTGTCGGCGTATGAGGAGCGCCACCACAAAAAAATCATCAAGTCAATATCCATCAGCAAGGGAGTTTTGCGGTATTACCGCATAATTGCCGAAAACGACGAGCGCATTTGCGATGTTTGCGCGGCACAGGACGGCACGGTCTATCCCGAAGAATTTGCGGAAGCGGGCGCAAACTTCCCGCCTTTTCACCCGAATTGCCGGTGTACGGTGGAATGGCTTAGTGAAGGGATAAGCGGCTTGCCGCAAAACCTGACCTTCGTGGAAGAGCTTGAAGAGATGCTGCGCGGGATCTATGAAGGCTTGCAGGCAAGGGGCGCAAACGCTTTTTCAAGCTTTGAGGGTTTTCTGGATTGGCTGACGCTCGGTGTCCCAAGGGGGATGCTGGAAAGTAATCTTGCAAGAACGCGGATTATGCTTGCAAAGCCTAACTGGTATACTATCGGTAACTATATGACATCGGGTATTTTTGATACCTTTAGGGGGGCGCTCAAACCCGATCGACCATTGTCCTTGCGGCATTGGCTTGATTCATTGTTGGCCGCTACCGTAGTTTACGCGAGTTATAGGGCAATTGAATATAACCTAAATATTCAAAGGTATATAGCAAGCTTGTCCGCCGGTACTGAGTTCTTGCCACTGGCTAACAAGATTTTTACAAACGAAACCAGCAAGGGCGTATGGAATTTCACGTCAGACGCTAAAGGGATGGGAGCCGCACAAGCTGATTTTTACGCTATGAAACCTTTTAATACCAGAACATTACCGGGAGGGAGGATTATTGGTGATTTACCGAATGGCAATACAATAAACATTCATCCGGGTATTAGTGTCGGATATGCGCCGTCATTGGAAATATTAGATCGTGCTACCGGCATAAAAATTAAAATACGTTATTAAGGAGTATTAAAATGCAAAAAATAACACCTTATCATTTAAAGATTGATATCGAAGAAATCGAATATATCTCCGGCCCTAATCCGTGTTTTGAAATATACTTTGCGGCAACGGATAAAAGGAAATATAAACTTATTTTCGATAATGTATGGGATCTGAGATACTCTATAGAAATCACATCTGTTGAACGATTTATTCATTTCAGGGAAAATTCGCCGGAATGGACAGAAGATAACGGTATCTACTTGATTGAGGATTCTGATTATATCAAGTATTTTACAGAGCAAACATTCGGTGCCTACCCGACGGATGAACTAAAGCATTATCTTGTCCACGATGCAATCGACACCATATTGGATATTTTGGGAAACAGAGAGCCGCTGCTCGTAAGGCTTCCCGATGAGGTTATGGATGATTAGGGCTATCCCCCAAAATAAACCATCCCGCCGAATGGGGACGGCGTAGCCCCGTGCGCGTCCTTGCCGGCGGCGAAGTAGGTTGTTTCGTGGTAGGCCGGGATTGCGACGGCGTCGGCAAGGAGCGTGCGCTCCGCCTGTGAGATTCTGAAAACCGCCGTGTTTAGGTCGGCGGCGTTTATGCCGTATGAAATAAGCTCGTCAACGCGGGGGTTGTTGTAGCCGAAGCGGCCCCGGGAAAAATTCAGCGCCGTGTGCGCTTTTTCGTTTTCCGGCACAATAGGCATAAGCATAAGGCGGAAATCCCCCGTGCCGAGCCTTTCGCTTATTTCTTCGGGCGGGATTGCGGCGATATTTATATACACGCCTAACGTGTTTTGCCAGGAGCTTTGGATAATTCCCATGTTTGCGGCGTGGCCGCTGCCGACCGGTACATATAAATCCGTCGCGGGCAGCGCGTCAAGCCCAAGCTGTTCCATGCCC
>WRLS01000101.1 GCA_009776345.1 Oscillospiraceae bacterium
ATAACACGATTTCATCTTCGGTTATTTTTCACCGCTCAAGCCGCGGGGGCTGTTACTTTGCAACGCGGCAAAGTAACCAAAGCGCGCCGGGGAGACCCCGGACCCCCATTTCGACAAACCGCATGGCTTTGTGCCTTTCATCGCGCACGTCATATGCATTGCCCTATAATCCGCCCAATCGCTCAGCCGAGCCGAGCTCCAGGTCTCGAACGCGAAAAAAGGAATTTTGAATAAAAGAAATCAAAGACTTTTTCCGCTGTAATTACGTGCGCGGGCGCTTCCGGTGCCGCTCTTTCCTTTAGGTTTGCGCCTACTTGCTTTTGTGGCTTTGTGCCTTTTATAGGTGCGAAATTTGTGGTTTCTTCCCTTACTAATCTCTAGTTTCTAATCTCTAATCTTTAAATACGCATTGCCCCATTAAACACCTCTCCGCCTGCGCGTTCCACAGTCCGCCGTGGGCATCGCAAAGCCTTGCAAGCTCCGCGAAAAGCGGATCGGTTTTGCCTTTTTCGGCAAAGTCTGTGATCGCCGTCAGCGGCATGGAAATATGGTTGTAGATAAGCTTTTTGCCGCCCGGGATATCGGGAAGGTTCAGCGTTGCCCCCGCCGCCGCGTCCAGCCCGCCGATATGCGTCACTAAAATCGCGGGGTTTATCTTTCCCTTTGCGGAAAGCTCCAGCGCTTCGCGCATATCATCGGTGTTGCCGCCGGTTGTGCCTACAATATGCGTGGCGTTGTAGTGGACATTGTAGAAATTGAAATTCGCGGAAAACTTCGTATCCGTCGGCCCCGCAAAGAAATTCAGGCAGCCGTCATGCCCCAGAATGGCATCGCCCTGTTCAATCACGGACGCGACCGGCGCGAACACAAACACATCGTCATAGCCGCTGTTACCGGAAATCTTCATTAACGCGGCGATTGCGTCCGCTTCTTTATTTGGGTTTAAGTAAACAAGCTCCACGCCTGCTTTTTTCGCGTCCGCGGGGCAAAGCAGTTTTTCCGCGCGCTTTAGCCTGTCTTCATCAATATCTGTCACAACCAAAAGCGACGGCCCGCGCTCCTGCGCGTTTTCCCGGTGCAGGATATAATCAATCAGCGCAAGGCCCATCGGCCCCGCCCCCGCGAGCAGTGCCATTTTACCGCCCGGGACAATCTCCGGTTTATGGCTGTACTCACCGTATACAGTATGGTAGCTTGCGTGTGCCGCGCCGATTACACAGGAGAGCGGCTCGGCGAGCGCCCCGCAGAAAAACGCTTCGCCGTCGTAGGGAAGCACACAGCCCTGCTCTAAATAACACGCCGGGATTATCCCGTACCTGCTGTTCCCGCCTATGTTACGGAAGCTGTAGCCGATCGCGTCATAGATCCCCTTCATGGCGGGCTGAAGCGCAAAGCGCTGCCCGGCGAAAAATTTATGCGCCCAATTTTCGCCAACCTCTAAAATAACGCCGCAGAACTCATGCCCTAAAATAGTGGGGTTTTGCGCGGCATCATCCGGTACGCGCTTATGCTTTTCCCCAAGCTCCGCCGCCTTGTAAGAGGACATACAAAGGCTGTCGCATACAATTTCCGCAAGCAGCTCATCCGCCCCGATCGGCGGAAGCTCAAACTGCTCCAAGCGCAGGTCGCGCGCCCCATAAATACGCAGTGCTTTTGTTTTCATATGGGTCCTCCTAAATTACGATATTATATAATTTTAGCACCGCGCAGCTCTTCACGCAAAGCCTCCGGCAGCTCCTCCGGCTTTTTCTCGGTTACAACATAATCGATATCCCCTGCCGCCGCGAAGGTATGCGCAAAAACCCTGTCAAGCTTTGTGGTGTCCATCAGGATTACTTTTATCCGCGCCTTGCTTGTGACAAGCCGCTTCACCGCCGCTTCGTTTTCCCTGCCGCAGGAAAAGCCCGCGCACGCGCTGAAGCCAGCCGGCACTAAAAACGCGATGCCGATATTCAGCTTGCCGAGCGCCTCCACCGCCGCCGAGCCTGTCAGATACAGGTTGCTTGTATGCAAAACGCCGCCGGAAAGCGTCACGGTCATGGAAGTGTTGCGGCAAAGCTCCAGCGCGATATTCGGCCCAGAGGTAACAACGCTGGCGGGCATATCCGGCATTTGGCGCGCCAGCGCCAGCCCGGTTGTCCCCGCGTCTAAAAAGATGCTGCCTGTGCCGGATAGGAGCGACACCGCCTTCTCCGCGATAATAAGCTTCGCGCCCCGCCCCAGCGCCTCACGCGCGGCAAACACAGGCTCGCTCCCGCCCCCTTGGAGCGAGCGCGCCCCGCCGCGTATTTTTATGGCAAGCCCCTGTTCCTGCAGCCATGTCAGGTCACGGTGGATGGTCATAAGGCTTACATCGGGCAAAATCCCCTGTATCTGCGCCAGTGTCGCAACCTGGTTTTCCTCCAGGAAAGCGCGGAGCTTTTCGCGGCGTATGCTGTTGATGGCGGCTCACCCCTTTATAATTCATAATACATAATGTTTATTTTGTGCGTAAATAATAATTTTTACGCTTTTTAAAATCGCTTAAACAGAAACCCGATTTGAGCAGAGCTTCTATACGAAATTGCGCTTTGGGAATTGCTTTTGTGGCGATTGTTTTAACAGCGAATAAATCATAAAAATTTTTAACGCAAATATCAATAATTTCTTCTAATTCAGATGGCTTTTCGTAAACCGATGCAATATCAATTCGCAGCACTCCCGTATCGCCGCCAAACATTTCTATTGTTCCGATGGCTTTATCAAAAGATTTGTCTACGATTGCAAAGCGAATATATTCTTTATTCTCATAAGCCTGTAACCAAGCATTGATACACGTCGCCATACCGTCTGTCGTATCAATACAAAAATCACCCGTGCAATTATCCGCATTAAAAAGTTCTTGCGATTTACTGTCCGAATAACACTTTACAAGGGCTTCTGCGTCTTCCGACTGTATAAGCCGAATAAGAAAATGCGTTGTCTCGTAAACAGGGCATTTTTCATAAGGATTTTTCATATTATTTTCTCCTATACATTATAGCGCCTTCCCTAAAAACATTTCCAAAGGCTGTTCATACGGCGGTATATCCATAACAATAGAACCCATATCTTTATAGCCCATTTTGCGGTAAAAATGTTGGCCATCCTCGTTGACCTGTGTAGATACCATAATCATTTTATAACCGAGCAAGCGCATTTCATCTTCCCAATGCAGCATCGCTTTTCTGCCGAACCCTTTTCCTTGATGCAAGCCGTCGATATAAAAACACGTAAGGAACGGAATAAAATCAAATATCAGATTGTACCGCATATATCCTATGGGGCTATCCTCAAAGCGTATAACATAACACCTTTTATCCCTAATTTTAGCTTCAAATTCGCTTTCGGGGAGATTTTCCCACTCGTTACAAAAGTGGGGTTTATCCTCCATTGTTGCATAAGTCATCGAAAACATATCGGTGATTAGCCTCCTTTCCTAAATCCTATTTTATGCGCCTAATAGGATGCCACATTGTAACGCGTTTATTATCTTTGTCAAGCAACGATATATCCGCTGTTTCCGGCGAATTAGCATACTCATCATCTATTTTAGATGAATACGGATTACTTTTGAGCCATTCATTCCAAAAATAATCGTCTGCTTCTTTCATAGCTTGTTCTCCTGTCACATCGTTTCCGTATGAATAAATTATCTTACAGTAATCAGAAGGGGCAAGACGGATTACTTCAAAACCATCGCCGATTTGTGCGTTGTTTAAATTCTCACAAGCAATATCATCACCGCAAACCCAGTCAAATTGTTCATCTTTTACGCATGAATTGCAAAACAAATTATAAATCTCATTTGCGCCGGATTTTGTTTTTAATTGCTCAATTAAATTCTTATTAGGAAAACCATACTTATTTTCCCACTGCGAATATTCGTCGGGGGCAATTTCACGCCAAGACATATAACCTCTAATAGCAAGGTATACTTTTTCAGGCAAGGATTCTATTGTTATTTCGTATTTCATTTTAACTCCTCCCAATATCTATAATTTTATATCCTAAATCCTGCCGAAGGCCGCAAAACTCCCCACCCTCTGCGCAAGCCCCGGCATCTTCGCAACCGTCCGGTCGCTGAACATCCCGACCGCAATATCTTCTTCTGCCGCCATCTCATGCCCGACTAGCGCCCATGCGCAATCCGCCAGGTGCCTGAACTGCGGCAGTCGCAGCGCCTCACAGCAAAAAGGTTGGAACGGGCTGTTTATATCCTCGCCGGAAATCTGCATCAGCTCATGCTTCTCGCAAAGGCAAATTATCCTTGCGAGCTGTTCGGGCGTATTGCGCGTGGGCATATATGTCAGCGCGTCGAACCCCGCTTCTTTCAGCCACGGGACAAGCTCATCAAGAAAGCTGTCCTCGAAGCTTTGCGCGCGTTTGTCACCCGTGACGGAGTTTTCCACATCGCCAAGATACGCATACGCGGGAATCGCGCCAATCCCCTTCACAAAGCCGATAAATTCATCCACCTCCGGGCATTCGTCTGCCGCGTTTATATAAAAGCGCGGCACCATCCCCGCCTTTAACGCACCCAATAAATAATAATCATACATCGGGTTTTCCGGGTTTTGGAGCAGTTTTCGGGTTTCCCCTGCTATGCTTATCCCAAATTTCTCTTCTAATAAATCAATTATAATTTGCCCTTTGCCGAACCGCTCCATCATTTTCAAAGACAGCGCGTACAGGATATGCCGCTCTGTCACAGTCCCGCCGTCCCACTGCATGGAAATCGCCGCAATGTCGCGGTCATAATCCAGTTCCAAGCCCGTGCTGCTTATTATGCGGTTAAGCTTCGCCGTCATAGCGCGGTTTCGGATATCCCGCTTTTCCCTAAAAGGCGCCAGCCAATCCTGCGCCGCGGCTATGCTCCTGCGCGGGATGCCATGTGCGGCAAGATACACCACGCCGTCCTGATCCGGGTTGTTGATTTTTCTCCCCGCGAACGGGGTCTTTGACATACTGCAGCGGCACTCGAACCCCACGGTTGTCGCAATCCCCAAAATCCTCCCGGCTTCGATAAATTCCTCCGCGCCGGCAACACTGTCGTGATCCATGAGCCCCGCCGTTGCAAGCCCGCTTATCCACGCCGTATACACCGCGTCTGACGGTGAATAGGGCGAGAATGAATAGGTGGTATGGATATGGTTGTTTACATCATTGCCGGTGGTTGGCGGGGTAAGCGCGCCGCTGTCGAAAAGCGCCTTCAGCTCCCGCAATGCAGAAAGGCGGGCGGTTTTTTCCGGGGCGTTCAGTTGCTGAATTAAACTGCTGTGTGCCAAAAAACTGCCCCCTTATCTTAACATTATCTGCCCGCCTGTCACCGGGACAGCCTGGCCTGTTTCGTACTTTTGCTCAATTACATACAAAACCGCACAAAACACATCATCGGATGTACATCCCCGCTTCATCGGGACCTTGGACTCATAAAAACGGCGCACGTCCGCGGCAGTTTTTGCCCCGGGGACCTTCCCCACTTTTAGGAACTGCACCAGCAGCCCGTTTTGCGGGTCGGACCACATCGCGCCGTCAAGCAGGTTGCCGGGGCAGACCGCGTTTACTTTGATGCCATATGGCGCAAGCTCCAGCGCGAAGCTCTGTGTAAGGCCTATCCCCGCGAATTTAGAACCCGCGTAGGCGAAGTTTTTCTCGGAACCCGAAAGCCCGGATTTTGAGTTAATCTCAATAATGTCCGACATATAACCCGCACTGTATTCGCGCTGGATTTTCATCACGGCGGATGCATACTTGGCGCACAGGAAATAGCCCGTATAATTCACCGATGATATAAACTCAAAGGTTTCACGGCTCATTTCATCCAGCCCGCCCGCGCCCGCAACCCCCGCGCAGGATACAAATATATCCAGCCCGCCGTAAGCCAAAACACAGCTTTCTATCATAGCTTTTACGGAGCTTTCATCTGTTACATCGCAAGCAATAGAAGCCGCCGCGCCCTCGCCGAATTCGCGGCGGATGCACTCCGCGCTTTGTGCCGCGCCGCTTTCATTGCGGTCGGCGGCTACGGTATACGCGCCGTTTTCGGCAAGCTTTTTTGCAATATCCCGTCCAAGCCCCTGCGCCCCGCCTGTGACAACGGCGATCTTGCCGCTCAGCCTTTTTTTATCAGCGGAACCATCCCCGAGCAAAGCTTTTCGGCGGTAGCCTTCGGCCTCCCAGCCTAAAATAAAACGCGTCATATCCTTTGGCAGCGGCCTTGCCCCGCCGAAGGACCTGCTGTACACCGCAATTTTCACAGCGTCCCGCAAAAGCGCCCCCGCCAAATCCGCATCTTTTTTTGTATCCCCCAACGTAAAAAACCCAAGCCCCTGCACAGCCACAACCTTCGGCTTGTAGCCATGCTCCGCGGTGAAATCTTCAAAAGCCTTGGCGTAATCCTCTCCCGACGTAATAAAAAGCGGGGCGGCCTTGCAGTATACGATATGGTCGGGGGTAAACGGCCCCATCAGATCCTTCATCGCGTCTTTGCTCCCCGAAAAAGCGCAAAGCTCACGGTTGGCGTGGAACACAGCCGCCGCGTTTCCGTCCGGGCTGTAAAGCATCCTCAGCGCCGGTGCTATCACACAGGCAAGCCCCCTGTCAAATATTACCGGCGAAAAATCGGGATGCGTTTTAATAGCATTTTTCAGCGCGCCCATGACCTTATCCATCAACACGCCGATTTCCTCCGCAGTATCAGCCGCAATGAATATGCCGTGGTTTTGCAGCACAAAAACCTGCGCGTCCGCCCCATTTGCCGCACGAAAATCCGCCATCGCTTTTTTACACGCCGCAGCCAGCACATAGCCCGGTTTTGTCAGCGGTATCCACACCACGCCTTCGCCTAAAACCGCGCCGCACAGCGCCGCGCCGTCCTGCCCGCAGCTAAGCCCGTTGACAAGCGCGGGATGCACGTGCAAAACAAAACGGAACGGGAAAACCGCGTGGAGGATTGTTTCCACGCTCGGGCGTTTATGCCCCTGCCCCGGAAGGCGCGCAGCAAGTATATCGGCAAAGGCGGCGGCTTCGCGGTCTTCTTCGCCGCCGGGGTAAGCCCTCTCAAGAATCGCGGTGAGCGCGCCCAAATCCATCGCCGCAAACTGCCCTTCCTCGGCGGCGCCCAAGCTCGTCCCCGATGCCTTGACATACAGCGTGCCGTCTGCCTTAACAGACGTATTGCCGCCCCCGCCCAGGACATAATCGGGATCGGAACCATAAAGCCTGCTCATCCCCACAAGCTCCCGCAGATACATACCGAAAGCCCCTTTCGCCACTTATCTATCCGATTTCATCATCATGTAACATTATTATAACATATCATAACGCGCCGCGCAATAGCCCGGAGGGGAAAATAACATAAAATCTGCCGAAATATTGCCGGGTTAACGGCTTCCCAAAAAAACATTTGTCAAAATCGGATGATTATGATAAACTATATATGTATACGGTTTTTAGCTGATACAGGCATTCAAATTTTTCTAAAATTTACACGAAAAGGCTTGACATTTATGTTCGATTGTGCAACAATTTTCATAGCAAGCAAGCAAGCAAGCAAGCAAGCAAGAAAGCAAGCAAGCAAGCAAGCAAGCAAGCAAGCAAGCAAGCAAGCAAGCAAGCAAGCAAGCAAGCAAGCAAGCAAGCAAGCAAGCAAGCAAGCAAGCAAGCAAGCAAGCAAGCAAGCGGATAAATCCGC
>WRLS01000102.1 GCA_009776345.1 Oscillospiraceae bacterium
CCCGCAGAAATCAAAGATTCCACACTTGCCAGAACGGTAGGTAGAGCAATCAGTAAAATACATCTGCCTTCCGCTTTCGCCTTGCGAGGCTCAAATGCTGGGCGCGGGAAAAAAGATAATATGAAAAAAGAAAACATGATTTTTCCCCGCTTACACACCTTCAGTTAGTAGTTTAGCTTTGATGGACACAAGGCACCAAAGACAAGTAGGCGCAAACCCAAAATAGGGAGCGACGCCCGGAAGCGCCCGCGCACGTAATAACAGCGGAAAAAGTCTTTGATTTCTTTTATTCCTAATACCTTTTTTCGCGTTCCAGCCCTGGAGCTTGGCTCGGCTGAGCGATTGGGCGGATTATAGGGCAAAGCGTTTGACGTGCGCGATGGAGAACACAAAGCTATGCGGCTTGTCGAAATGGGGGTTCGGGGTCTCCCCGGCGCGCTTTGGTTACTTTGCCGCGTTGCAAAGTAACTGCCCCCGCGGCATGAGCGGCTGGGCTGTGCGCAGCTACAATGAGAAACAAACATATCGTAGGCACGGGTTTTTCATTTTACATTCTGGGATAATCGCAAAACCCCTCACTTCGCTACCTTGCTTTCCTCTTCTTTCATAAGCCTAACTGCGCGCCGCAGGCTCATGCCCGGCGGGGTTATAAGGGCCCGGCCGTCGGGTATTTTGGTATCGCGGCGCAGATATGTATACATCCCTACCCGGCTGTTCCTGCCGGTGTGCGTCCCCGGCGTCAGGTAGGCGTTTGCGCCGACGACCGTGCCCTCCCCTAATGTAATTTTCCCGAGTATCAGGCTGCCGTTTTCAAAGAGGTGGCAGTTTACAAAAGCCTCGCCGCCGATGATTACATTGTCCTCGACCTCAAGCAGGTAAGCATCGTACAAATCCTTTGTGTTGACGAAAACCTCTTTCCCGACCTTCGCCCCTGCCGCGCGCAGGTAAATCTTAATCCAGTTGTTCCCCCTGATAAACGCCAGCACAAGGTTTACCACCCAAAGGTGCAGGCCCGAATATACCAGCCACCGGAAGAAAACCGGCGAACCGACCGGATACGCCCCGGGGGCAAGCCCGCGTGTCAAAAGGCGCTCGGCAAACCCCGCCACAACAGCGGAGGATATAAGGAAGACATAAAATCCCAAAAAGCAGATTAAGATAAATAAAAACATTGAAACCGCCCCGCCCCCCAAAAGCCATGCCCCCCGGCGTATCAGCAAAAAGGACGGGATGCTGGCTACGGAGAAAACCACGCAGTAAAAAGCATATACAAAAACCGACAGCACCTCGAAGGAGATAGGGTTTCTGAGTATTTTGTCAATCAAGCCTTTCATGCGGCACCATCCTATCATGTGAAGATAGGGATATTATAGATAATTATCGGGTATACGTCAATATGAAAATAAAAACCGGAAAGGGATGAAAACTATGGCACGCACAAAAATCCAGGCGCACCGCGGCGCGTCCGCCTACTTGCCGGAAAACACAATGGAGGCTTTTGCCCTGGCGGCAGAGCAGAAAGCCGACGGCATTGAGCTGGACGTACATCTTACCAAGGACGGCTACGCGGTAGTCGCCCACGACGAGCGGCTTGAGCGCGTATCGGACGGCACGGGGCTGATAAACGCTTACACGCTTGAAGAGCTGCGGCGGCTGAACTTCGGCAAGCTTTTCCCCGATTTGCCGCCATGCCGCATACCGACGCTGGCGGAGGTGTACACATTCGTAAGGGAAACCGGCATGATGGTAAATGTTGAGCTGAAAACTACCATGTTTTTCTATCCCGGGCTTGCGCAGAAGCTGGTGGAGCTTGCGCGGGAATACAGCATGGAGGATCGCGTGATCTATTCCTCGTTCAACCATTATTCTCTGATGGAAGTAAAAAAGCTAAACCCGGACGCAAAAATCGGGCTGCTGTACCAGCTTGGCATGGTAGACCCATGGGTGTACGCGAACTACACAAAAGCCTACGCGATACATCCCCATTATTTCATCATCGCTTCTTTGCCGGAAACTGTGGAGATGTGCCATAAAAACGGCGTGGCAGT
Source organism: Oscillospiraceae bacterium (assembly GCA_009776345.1). Lineage (GTDB taxonomy): Bacteria > Bacillota > Clostridia > Oscillospirales > Ruminococcaceae > WRAV01. The sequence continues at coordinate 2,049 of WRLS01000102.1, forward strand.
GAATGTCTGGACCGTCAACGAGCCTGAGGTTATGAAGGAGATGATGAAGCTCGGCGTGGATGGCATTATCACAGACAAGCCCGATCTTGCCTTTGCCTGCCACGAAGAAATTTGTGTAAAAGGAGGCCCGTCATGATAGACGAGAAACTGAATGTCAAAAAAACGGTTTTGCTGTCCTTTGGGTTTTTCGGCTCATCAATTGTGTGGAGCGTTTACAACGCGTATGTCCCGCTGATTTTAGACGGCTTTGTAAGCAGCGCCGCGATTATCGGCATTATTATGTCGATCGATAATTTATTCGGCGTAGTCTTTCAGCCTCTGTTCGGCGGAATAAGTGACCGTACCCGCACCCGCTTCGGGCGGCGGCTCCCGTTTTTATTCATATGTATGCCGATAAGCGCCGTGCTTTTTGTTTTGATCCCGCACATGGGCAGCCTTTGGTCGCTGATGGGCGTGGTGGTCATCTTCACCTTTGTGATGAGCATTTGGCGCACGCCCGCCGTTTCCCTCATGCCCGACCTTACCCCCGGCCCGTTTCAGAGCCAGGCCAACGGCATTGTAAACCTAATGGGCGGCGTGGCGGCTGTGCTGGCGTTCGCCGGGGGCGGGATACTATTTGACCTGGGCGGCTTCCCGCTGCCGTTTTTAGTCAGCGCGATGCTTATGCTTGGGGCGATGGCGGTTTTGGCGCTGTTTGTCAGGGAGCCGCAGTACCCGCCGCTGCCGCCGAAAGAGGAGCGCAAAAAATCCGCGGTAAAGCTTGACCGCGCGGAGAAAAAGAGCCTTATACTGATCCTGAGCGCGATATTCTTCTGGTTTTTGGGATACAACGCGGTGGAAACATTTTTCAGCCTGTACGCGACTGCGGCACTGGGCGTAACTCCCGGGCAGGCGTCGATAATGCTTTCGGTTTTCGCGCTCGCGCTTGTCGCGTTCGCAATCCCCGCCGGGGTAATCGGGGCAAAAATCGGCCGCCGCAAAACGATACTTATCGGGCTTGCGGGCGTAACGGTAATATTCCTGCCGCTCGCGTTTATCGCGGACCCTTGGATTGCGCGGGGGCTTATGCTGCTGGGCGGGATGTTCTGGGCGTGTGTGAACATAAACTCCCTGCCCATGATCGTGCGGCTTGCAGGGGTTACGAAAATCGGCACATTTATCGGCTATTACTATCTTTTTTCGTTCAGCTCACAGCTTATAACCGCGCCGCTTTACGGTATAATCCACGATGCGGTGGGCGATTACCGCTCCCTGTTTGTTTACGCGTGCGCTACATTCGCGATTGCCATGCTCTGCCTGTTTTTCGTGCGGCATGGGGAAGCGGAGCAAGCTCCGCAGGATTGAGGATTAAGGTTTCAGGTTTTAGGAAAAGAGCGAAACGACAAATTCCTTCCCTTCCTAAATCCTCATTCCTGCCGAAGGCCGCAGACGGCGGGGGTTGTTCCCCGCAAACCGCCGCCAAAGACAACCCCCGGCACTTCGTGCCGCCCCCTTCGTGCGCGAAGGGGGCAAAAAACACGTAAAAATATTGTTTGTTCGGTAAATTCGGGGCGTCGGGGACGGCGTCCTCGACGTCCCGCATCGCACGATGTGACGTGATAATTTATGGGCGGGAAAACCCCTCCCCTACGGCGCGCCGCGCAGGTTTTAGGATTAAGGTTTCAGGATTTAGGAAAAGGACGAAACGACAAATATCTTCCCTTCCTAAAACCTCAATCCTGCGCGAAGTGCCCTACCCCAAAATCCCCGCGATAACCCCGATAAACTCCGCTTGGTCAAGCCCCTGCGAGAAGATCAACATTCCGCTGCCCAGGTACATTATCTCAGCTTTGTACATAAGGCCGTCCCCAAAGCGGCCGCTGCTGTGTCCAATCAGCAGTTCCACGCCGTTTATCACAGATTTTTCATAGCCGTCCGAGCCGTCCGCGAGCAGCATGGCGTCGGTGTACGGCAGTTTCCCCTTGTCTATTGTTATGTGAAGCTGCCTTGTGACATCGTCGTTTACATACCACGCGATGTTTGCGCTGTGATATATTTCGCCCGTCCCGCCGTCCTCTTTGTATATGCCGTAGCTGCTGTCTTCCGCTTCAGCTAAATCTGCGGGAAGGTTTGACGGGAAAAAGCTGAAGCCGTAAAAAGCCGTGATTTCGTCTTTATCCATCGGGACAAAATCTTCCTGCAATAATTGCGCGATAATCCTGTCGCCGACTATTTCCGGCAGCTCATTGATGACAATGTAGTCCCCCGCCGTGTCAAAGGAATCGCCGCCTGCCGCTTCTTCCGGCCATATATCATCGGTGATGCCACCCGCAGAAGCGGCGGAATTCGGTCCGGCGTCAAATGCCTGATCCATAGCAATTTCCGGTCCCGCGCCGGATATCATGTTCGCCGATGTCATTTCCGGCATGGCAATTTCCGGCTGTGACGATATCCGCTGGGCTACAATCCCCGCGATTATCATAAGGCAGGCCGCCGCGGCGATCCAACCGAATTTTACGGGGATTGCGCGCCTTTTCGGAGCTTCTTTATCTGCGGCCTCGACAAGCGCAGGGTCCACCGCGCCGATCGCCCTGAAAAGATCCCTGCTGCTCATAAAAGGACCCCCTCTTTTTCCAGATGAATTTTCAGCTTGCCCCTCATGCGGAACAAAATTGATTTGACCTTGCTTTCGCTCATACTAAAGCGCACCGCGATACTGCCTATAGAATCCGCGTACCAATACCTGCGCAAAAATATCCCCCGGTTCCCGTCGGTTTGAAGGCGCAGGAAATCCGATATTATTTTAGCTGTTTCATCCTCGTCAAAGCTGGACTCAACGCTTTCCGGGGATGAAACGCAGCCCTCCAGCTCAGACAGGATGAGGTCGAATTCGCTGTTGCGTTTCTTGGCTTTGTTGTAGTCGTACTTGCCCAGCGCGATGTTCCGCGCGATCTTCCCCAAAAACGCTTTAAGATAATTCGGCCGCTGTGACGGCATGGCGTTCCAGGCGCCTAGGTATGCGTCGTTCACACATTCCTCGGAGTCATTTTCGTTTGTGAGGATATTGTTCGCGATTGCCATCAAGTACCGCCCGTATTTAACGGCGGTTTCCATAATTGCGCTTTCGGAGCGGCTCCAATACAGATCTATGATTTCTATGTCCTCCATGCTATACCTCCTTTGCATTACCGGTATTCATATATATAGTGGGCAAATTTTGCTTCCGGTTGCACTACGCACGGCGAACCAAGATAAAAGCGCTGCGCGCTTTCATCTTGGTTCGTTTTTAGTATGTCGGATGCAAGGGTCGCCCCTACCTTTGCCTCCCTCATTGAGGGAGGTGGCGCGTATGCGCCGGAGGGAGTCTGTTGCAGCTTTATACCGCGATGACCGCGAACAGCACGGCGTTTTTATCGGTATCGTTGCGCAGGGCGTGGGAACCGCCGCCGCCTGTGGACATGACATCGCCCTTTGCAAAAACGGTTTCGTTACCGTCCGCGCCGATGCTGACAAGCTCGCCCTCCAGCACATAGAAGATTTCGGTTTCAGCCTCGTGGATATGCTGCCCGATTGAGCATCCCGGCGCGATGACAAGCTCGGCGCAAAGCCTGCACTTGCCGAACATCTCGTCTTTTTCCATGCGGTGGTTTATAACGATCTCGCCTTCGCCGCCGCCTATCGCGCGTTTTTCTGTCCTTATATCGTTCTCCTTGCGTATCATGGCCGATCCTCCCATATAGAAAATAGGAATTAGAAAATAGAAATTAGTGAAGTACAGTATACCATATAATCCCGGGCAAGACAATAATTGAGAAAAATTTTCCCGAACATTGTTTTTATTTGCGAAATATTGTATAATGAAACAAAACTGTATTTAGCAAAAAAATGTGTAAAGGAATGGATGCGGCAATGGCGGAAAAAAAAGAGGAACAGGCAAAAACACCGGAACAGACCGCGCGCCAAAAAGCTTTGGAAACCGCGCTTGGCAACATAGAGAAGCAGTTCGGTAAGGGCGCTGTCATGAAGCTGGGGCAAAACAGCACACTTAACGTCGCCGCGATCCCGACAGGCTCGCTTTCGCTGGATCTGGCGCTCGGCATCGGCGGTGTGCCGCGCGGGCGCGTCATCGAGATTTACGGGCCCGAGTCCTCGGGTAAAACCACCGTCGCGCTGCATATCGCGGCAGAGGCGCAGAAAATGGGCGGGGACGCGGTTTTTATAGACGTGGAACACGCCCTGGACCCTGTTTACGCGAAAGCGCTGGGAGTCGATATTGACTCTTTGCTGGTTTCCCAACCGGACACGGGCGAGCAGGCGCTGGAAATTTGCGAAGCGCTCGTGCGCTCCGGCGCGATTGACGTTGTGGTGGTGGATTCTGTCGCCGCGATGGTCACAAAGGCGGAGATCGAGGGCGAGATGGGCGATACCCATGTGGGCCTACAAGCGCGGCTGATGTCCCAGGCACTGCGAAAGCTCACGGGCGCAATCTCAAAATCTAACTGCATCTGCATTTTCATCAACCAACTAAGGGAGAAAATCGGTGTGTCTTACGGAAACCCGGAAACAACACCGGGCGGCCGCGCGCTGAAGTTCTATTCCTCCGTAAGGCTTGAGGTCCGCCGCTCCGAGGCGCTGAAGGTAGGGTCGGATGTGGTCGGCAACCGCACCCGCGTTAAGATTGTAAAAAACAAAGTCGCCCCGCCGTTTAAAGAAGCCGAATTTGATATAATGTACGGTCAGGGCATTTCACGCGAAGGGGAAATACTGGATCTGGCGGCACAGCTTGAGATTATAAATAAAAGCGGCGCGTGGTTCAGCTACGGCGAGGAGCGCCTCGGGCAGGGGCGCGACAATGTAAAATCCTACTTAAAAGAGCGCCCGGAGTTTATGGAGGATATCGCGCGGCAGGTCATAGAGCAAAAAGACAACCTAAACTTAAGCCGAAAAGATAAAAAATCAAGATTTTCGCGGCCGGAGCCAAAGAACATTGATGTCGAAGTAGAAGCCCCCGCACCCGGCAAATAAACAATACGGGCATACAGAACAGCCAAACCGTTCTGTATGCCCTGTTTATGGGTATAACCGATTTTTGCCGGCAGGCCTGCCGGTTGACATCACAACACGCTTCAGCTATAATTATAATATAGAGATAACCGAAAAGCGCCGGTAGCTCAGCAGGATAGAGCAATTGCCTTCTAAGCAATAGGTCGGGGGTTCGAGACCCTCCCGGCGTACGAAGAAGCTGTGTTCATGGCGGGGATGCGCGGAACGGCGGTGGATTTACCGCCGTTCCGCGTTAATTTTACTTGGAATACATGGAGTATTCCTGCGAAAATTTGCCTTGTACGGCAAAAAATCCGCTCGCCGTTCCGGCACATTTCGCCGGAGAATAAAACAGGTATAGGGAAAGGCGCAGGGGAGATTTAGCCCTGCGCCTCTAACTTATTTAGCCTGCTTCGTCATATGGGCTTCCGGCTACGCCGTTGCCCTGTATGTCCCCCTCGATAATCCCCGGCTTCTCGGCAAGGCGAAAGCGGAAGACAGATGTATCGCGGTGATTGCTCTTTGCTTGCCGTTCCGGCAAGTGTGGATCTTCTGTCTCTGCGGGGGCCGGCGCTATGCGCCGTTCAGCACAACCACCGACCGTCCGCCTACCTCAAAACCGTGCCTAA
>WRLS01000103.1 GCA_009776345.1 Oscillospiraceae bacterium
AGAAAACCAAGCTGTATAACAAAAAAGCCACCCGCCCCGCCGTGTTAACGGCGGGGCGGCTTTTGTGTTGCTTTATATTATTTCTTCCACAACCGAATTCGTCTCCGACGATTTAAACGCCGCTTCCATAATTTTCATCACGCGCCGTACTTGCCGATGTGTGATTAGCGGCTGCGCGCCGTTACGGATTACATCATAAACATTGCGGTAGAAATCCCGCACGTCGGATTCAACTTTTGGCAGCGGATATTCCTTGATGGTTTCGGCTGTCCTCGGCGCCATTGTTTTTGTAAGGCCCGCGGCGGTTGCGACAGGCACCGCGTCGCGCTTTTCCCAATCGGAAACCATGGTGATTTTGCCGTCCAGGTTCCAGTTTTCGACAATGGCGGAGCCGTTTTCCCCGGTGACATACCAGCGCGGCAATCTGATAAAATTGCTGGTGCCGACCTCAACAAGCGCCTTGAACCCATCCTCGAATGTCAGCGTGATAAAACAGCCGTCGTCCACGCCTTCATTTGTGATGTAGGTCAGTTCCGCGTAAACGGATGTAATCGCCTTATCGGGCTTTAGCATGACCATCTGGTCAAGCAGATGCACGCCCCAATCCAACACCATCCCGCCGCCGAATTCCTTTTTGTTGCGCCAATCCCCGGGAATCCCGCGCGAACCCTGCACACGGCTTTCAATGCGGAAGGCATTGCCCAGCATATCATCGTCTATGATTTTTTTGCAAACCAGGAAATCCTCGTCCCAGCGCCGGTTTTGATGCACCGTGAAAAGCTTGCCGTATTTTTCCGCCGCCCCGATCATTTCATCTAAATCCGCAAGGCACAGCGTAACGGGCTTTTCGCTGATCACATTTTTCCCCGCCGCCATAAGCTCTATCGCCAAAGGCTTGTGCAGGTCGTTCGGCGTTGCGATTGTGACAAGCTCAAGCTCCGGGTCCGCAAGCACCGCCTCAAAGGACGGATAGGGCGTAAACCCGGCTTTTTTTGCCGCGTCCTGCCGCGTTTCAAGAATGTCGTATGTACCCGCGGCCTCTATTTTGTCATCCAGGGTCAAAAGCTTTTCGCCATGCCACTGCCCCATGCCGCCATAACCGACAATGGCTGTTTTAATCCGCTTCATAATAGTTTGCTCCTTAAGCTTTTAAAATAATGCCTTGACACTTCCTTACGCCCACCACATCTCGCCGGGCTTCTCGAACAGCAGCACGTTTTGCAGGAATTTTACCGCGCTTTCCAGCCCTTCCTTCACGGACATCAGCGCGTCTTCATGCTCGATGCTCACCGCGCCGTCATAACCGACGGCCCGAAGCGTGGAGATGATATCCTTCCAGACGCTGAAGTCATGTCCGTAACCAACGGTGCGGAACAGCCATGAACGCCCAAGCGCGTCGCCGTAGCTGCCGGTATCCAGCACGCCGTTGACTTCTACATTACGCGCGTCGATTTTGGTGTCCTTCGCGTGGAAATGGTAGATCGCGCCTTTCAGCTGTTTGATTGCCTCAACCGGGTTCATGCCCTGCCAGAAAAGATGGCTGGGGTCAAAATTCGCGCCGATCGCGTCACCGACAGCATCACGAAGCCGCAAAAGCGAGCTTGTATTATACACGCAAAAGCCGGGATGTATTTCCAGCGCGATTTTTGTAACGCCGTACTGCGCGGCTTCCTTCGCGGCGGATTTCCAGTACGGGATTAGCACATCGTCCCACTGGTATTTCAGTATCTCTAAGTAATCCGGCGGCCAGGAGCAAGTGACCCAGTTTGGATATTTCGCGCCGGGTTGATCACCCGGGCAGCCGGAAAACGTGATCACCGTATCCACGCCGAGCTTTTCCGCCGCTTTGCAGGTATCGATAAAATCTTTGTGTGCCTTTGCGGCGAAAGCTTTATCGGGATGCACATGGTTTGTATGCGTGGACAGCGCGCTGACCTCAAGGCTGTATTTTGCAAGCAGAGCCTTCAGCTCATCGAATTTGGACGGGTCAGCCAAAAACTGCTCGGGGTTTAAATGCGCATTGCCGGGATAGCCGCCTGTGCCGATCTCCACCGTCTGTACGCCAAGGCCGCTCAGGTAGGCAAACGCCTCCTCGGCAGGCATAGAGTGCAGCGGTACGGTCATAACGCCTAGCTTCATATTTTAGCCCCCTTTAATCAAATATAACAGGCTTGCCGGACTCCGCAGAATCATAGATTGCCTCAAGAAGCTGGGTTACAACCAGCGCCTGCTCGGGCTTTGTGCGGACCTCGGTATCATTTAACACAGCGTCGATGAAGGCGCGCGCTTCGAGTACCTGCGGCTCACTGCTCAGCCCCTCATAAAAAGCTACCTTGCCGACGTTGAGGTCGGGCTTGTTTATGTAGAGCCTGCCGTATTTGTCGCCGTTTATGCGCAGCCCGTCAAGCATATCCGCGCCGCCTTTTGTGCCGGAAATGGATGTTTTAGCTTCGTTGATATCAAGGGTATTGAGCGCCCAAGCGGCTTCTAAGTAAACAGTTGCGCCGTTTTTCATGGTGATAAACCCAAAGGCGGAATCCTCTACCGTAAATTCTTCCGGGTCCCATGGGCCGAAGGCGTTGCCGCAGTTGCCGTTCTCGCCGAGCTTTTTGTATACTGTGCCCACAACCATTTTAGGCTCGTAGTTGTCCATCATCCACAGGGTTAAGTCGAGCGCGTGTGTGCCGATGTCAATGAGCGGGCCGCCGCCTTGTTTTTCCCCATCTAGGAACACGCCCCAAGTCGGCACCGCGCGGCGGCGTATGGCATGGGCGCGGGCATAGTAGATCTCGCCCAGCTCACCGTTTTCGCACATTTCTTTTAGATAAAGCGAATCCTGGCGGTAGCGGCTTTGGTAGCCGATAGTAAGCTTCTTACCGGTTTTATTTGCGGCATCGAGCATTTTTTTCGCGTCGGCATATGTAGCCGCCATTGGTTTTTCGCACATAACATGCTTTCCCGACTCCAGCGCGTCCACAGTGATAGGGCAGTGGGCTACGTTGGGGGTAAGCACATACACAATGTCGATGGTCTTGTCTTCCAGCAGTTCTTTGTAATCCACATAGGTTTTTGCGTCTTTACAGCCAAACTCCTTTGCGGCTTTTTCAGCGCGTTCCTCGATGATATCACAGAAAGCCGCCATTTCTACGTCCTTGAACTGTGCCAGGGACGGCATATGCTTTCCGTTTGCGATGCCGCCGCAGCCGATGATACCGGTACGAAGCTTCTTATCCATACTACGGTCACTCCTTTATTTTTATTAAAATGCCTTTCAAAACTATTATAACACTGCCGTAAAAAAAATAAAGGGGGTAAACAATGATACCGTAATGTTTATGAAATACTCCAAAATATGCGGCGTATTCTGGTAATAACAAACAAAGCTGTATGTGTTGATTACTGCTTTGAATAATTGAGCGACCAAGGGGCGCCGTAGCGGTCGGTTACTATAGCGTGAAGCGCCCCGGTCATGGTTTCGCGCAGCTCCATGCCGATATGCCCGCGGTTGCTCAGCGCTGCATATACCCTGCCGATTTCTTCTTCTGTTTCCATATGCAGCATCAGTGACACATTGCCGAGCTTGCCGCGCTTTTCGTTGAAAATATCGGAAAAATAAAAAATGCATTTATTGTTGACATGAAGCTCGGCGTGTACCACCTTACCCGGCGCATGGCGGAACAAGGCGTTGTTGTCGGACGTTTGCAGATTTCTTATATCCCCGCCGAAAACACCGCGGTAAAAATCAAGCGCCTCACCGCAGTTCATCACATAAATTTCAGGTACAATTTGCTTCATGCCCGCATCCTCCAAAATATCTATTTTACTTTTCGATTTTCAGCCGTGTTATATTCACATCACCCCGCGCGATTTAATGGAAAGTATATTTCCAGCGCAAAAAAACGTATAAAGAATGTCCATACTTCGTTTTTTCTTTATTCACAATTATTCGAGGAAATATGCTATACTTCTACATGGGCTTGGTCTAATACTAATATCCGTTTAAGAAATAGACAAAAAATCGAGCAAAAGCTTTCAGTTATGGGTTTTGCGAAAATTTTTTGTCCTCATTTCTAACGGAGATTAGTATAAGAATATATATCGAAAATGGAGATGTGCTGATGGTATTCCCCTTTACCGAAAAGTGGCGCACGCGCAAGGCCGAAATGGTCACGGAATTCTACTCGTACATAGAAGAGCTGCTGGAGCATGAAATGGTAGCAAGGCTAGACAATTTTATCCATCACCACTGTTACACGCGGTTAAGGCACTCGCTGGATGTTGCGTATTACAGTTTTTTTATCGCAAAGCTGTTTCATTTAAATGTAAGGAGCGTCGCGAGGGCGGGCCTGCTCCACGACCTGTTCCATTATATCCGCACACAGGAAGATTTCCCCGCAGGTTCCGGCCATTCAAAGGCGCACCCGAGGATCGCGCTGGAAAACGCAAAATCTATTTGCACACTAAGCGAAATCGAGGAGGACATCATCCTCAAACATATGTGGCTGGTAACACTGCCGTTCCCGCGTTATAAAGAAAGCTTTGTCGTCACATTCGTTGATAAAATCTGCGCGGTTTCCGAGTTTTCAAAAAGCGTGTTCTCGCCCGGGCTGCGCACGGTTTTCGGATGATAACGGCACATAGGGGAGGAGTTTATGGGCGACGGAATCTTTGAGCGGCTTGTTTCACTGCTATATCCCCGCCGCTGTATTATCTGCCAAAAGTTAGTAGAATCCGATATTTTGCATTGCGGCGGCTGTCAATGCGGGCCTGTGGATAACAATAGGTTATTGGAAAAGCTTACCCATCCCCTTATTGCGGAAATCGCTGTACCGTTCGCTTATGGCAAAGATATATCGCAGGCGGTTTTGGCAATGAAGCAGTACCGTGACAGGCGCATGACGGATTATTATACGGATGCCGCAGCCGAAAAGCTCCGAAAGGCTTACGGCATTGACGGCATAACTTGTATCCCTATAAGCAGGCAGGCGCTTATAAGGCGCGGCTTTAACCATAGTGAGGTTTTTGCACGGGCGCTTGGCATCAAGCTCGGGATTCCTTATCTGGACGGGCTGCTGATACGCAGCGGCAATATCAGACAAAGAAACCTTGACAGGGGCGACAGGTTTGTAAATGCCGCCGCGGCTTACCGCCTCGGGAAGCGTGCGGATATAATAAAGGGGAAGCATATACTTCTCGCGGACGATGTAATAACGACCGGGGCAACGGTTTTGGCTTGCTGCGGCTGTTTGGCAAGCGCAGGGGCGGCGGCGGTTTCCGTCGCTGCTATATGTTCTACCACGCCAAACGCGTGAACAGCTTGCTTTAATACAGCCTATTTGTTATAATGTCAGCAGGGATACAAACAAAACACGAAAGGATGCTGACAATGAAAACAATCACCCTGGGCGGTAAGCTCGCGGCGCCGCAGGTCGGTCTTGGCTGTATGCGCGTCACCGGGCTTAGCAAAACCGAGATGGAGGCCTACTACCGCCTGTCTATGGAGCTTGGCATAAACTTTTTCGACCACGCGGATATTTACGGCAAAGGCGGGGCTTGCGAATCCCATTTCGCCGATTCCATCGGGATGAACGCTTCGATGCGCGAAAAGATGATCATCCAGACCAAATGCGGTATCCGCCCCGGGGTCTGCTTCGATTTTTCAAAGGAGCATATCCTCGCGTCTGTAGACGGCAGCCTCGGGCGGCTAAAGACCGATTACATCGACATCCTGCTGCTTCACCGCCCCGATGCGCTTGTAGAGCCGGAGGAAGTCGCCGAAGCCTTTGAAATCCTCCTCAAATCAGGCAAGGTGCGCTATTTCGGCGTCAGCAACCAAAACCCATATCAGATCGCACTGCTCGCCCGTTACCTCGGCGAAGGCGCGATTATCGCGAACCAAATGCAGCTCAGCATCACACACTGCCCGATGATAGATTTCGGCATCAATGTAAACACCGAAAAGCCGGAAGCCATTGACCGCGACAACGGCACGCTGGATTATTGCAGGCTGCATAATATCACAATCCAGGCCTGGTCGCCGTTCCAGTACGGTTTCTTTGAAGGCGTGTTTATCGGCGACAAAAAGTTCCCGGAGCTTAACAAAAAACTCGATGAGCTTGCGGAAAAATACAATTCAACCCCCACCGGTATCGCGGTAGCCTGGATCAACCGCCACCCCGCGAATATTCAAACAATCGTAGGCACCACAAACGCCGGAAGGCTCAAAGAGCTTGCGGCGGCCTGTGACTTTACAATCACGCGCGATGAATGGTACTCTCTGTATATGGCGGCCGGAAAAACTTTGCCGTAAAGAAAAGAGAACTCCCCCGGATCTTTTCGGGGGAGTTTTTTTGCTTGCTTTTGCATCTGTTGCTAATTTTGCGCGCAAGAAGTATAATATACTCAAGCACCGAAAACACACATGGAGCCTGCGATGAAAAGTCTGAAACTGATTGCCCTTATAGTCCTTGCGCTAATCTTGGCAGTGCCGCTTGCCGCGTGCGGCGGATATACAGACCGTCAACCGGATAGGGTTACGGTCAGTTTTGTCGCGCCCCAAAACGCGTATATAGAGGACTTCGGCAGCAATCTTTACAAGCGCTGGCTGGAGGGGCAAACCGGGCTTATCATCGAAATGGAGTGGCTTCCGGCCGGGAACGCGGAGCAGGCCGTCAAGCTGGCGCTGGCGGCGGGAGATAACCTGCCCGATGCCTACGTCGGCTTTGGCAGCACCGGCTACGAGCTGTTCCAAAACCCCAATATACAGCTTTACGGCGAGGCGGGCGTGATCATCCCGCTGGGCGAATTGATTGAGCAATACGGCGTACACACGAAAAAGCTGTTCGATGAGCTGCCCGAATACAGCATCCGCGAGTTTATGACCTCGGCGGATGGGAACATCTACTTCATGCCCGGGTTTTCATCATCGCTGATTACAAGGCATCGGCAGATGATGTGGGTGAATAAAGGCTGGATGGACGAGCTTGGCTTGAGCGCGCCGACTACTACAGATGGGTTTCGGGATCTGCTCCGCGCTTTCAGGGACCGCTCGCCCGACAGCATACCGATGGCGGGTACCGAAGATTTCTACGGCAAACAGGCGTATGACTGGATTATCAACGCCTTTATCTATAACGCCACAAACAACTCCCGCCTTCTGCTGGAAAATGGCGCGGTGAGCTTTGCGCCGATCCGCGATGAATGGCGGGAAGCCCTTGTCTATATGAGGGAGCTGTATGACGAGGGCTTGTATTCCCCGCTCAGTTTCACGCAGGATAACCAGCAGCTCAACCAGATGGCGAACGACCGCCGCGATATTCTGGGCGCGTTCGTGTCGCCCGGTATCACCTACACCGTTTTGCAAAACTCGCCCGAGCTGATGGAGCGCTATGTCGGCATCGGGCCGGTCGCCGGACCTAAAGGCGTGCGGCTCTCAACCGTTTTTACCCGCATCCCCAGGCCCCACGGCGTCATCACATCGGCGTCCAAGCACCCGGAGGAGGTGTTCAAGCTGTTTGACTTGATGCTCTCCGAGGAAGCCAGTCTGATGGGCAGATACGGTGAACACGGGGTAGATTGGGATTTCGCCGATGAGGGCGACATCAGCATTTACGGCACCCCCGCGACCATCCAAATAATAAACCAGCTATGGAACACGCC
>WRLS01000104.1 GCA_009776345.1 Oscillospiraceae bacterium
CACGGTTCGGGCCGTTTTCGGCTACGACCATCGCAAAGTCAAACTTCGCCGCCATCTGATGGGGCAGGCCGTCCGCGCGCGGGGTAAGGCCCGGCAGCGGGAAGTATGCGAAATCAAAGCTCGGGTTCGCGGAGCTTACATCGCCCGCCGCCCAGGAGCCGTCCGCAAGCATCAGCGCGGATTCATTGGCAAAGCGGCCGTAAACATCGGAATAGGGGATACCGGTAACGCCCGGCTCCATGTAGGACAGGAACTGCTCGCGCATCCTGTAAAGCGGCAGGATGTCGGGGTCTGTGAAGGCTTTCTCACCTAAGAACAGCGCCTTGGAAATATCATACGCCTGGTCGAGGTAGTAGTTGTTGGCAATCAGGCCCATGAACATATTCAGCGGCCAGCCATCTCCCGCACCGTTTGTGATCGGCTGATACCCTGCGGCCCTGATGGCTTCGCACAGTGCCACGAACTCATCCCAAGTGCCGGGGATGCTAAGCCCAAGCTCATTGAAACGGTCGATGTTGTAGAACACGCCGTTGAGCGGGATGGAGCCTGCCATAAGGCCGTAGATGCGCCCCTGGTAGCCATAGGCGTCTAGGATGAGGTCACGGTGGAAGTTGTCGATGAAGGGGTAGTCGGTAAGGTCATGGAACAGCCCGGCTTCTACAAATGTCTGCCACCCGGGCGGGTCGCGCATTTCTTCGTTCCACGCTTCGTTGGGGCGCAGGAAACCGCCCTCGAAGGTTACGATGTCGATGTCGTTCGCCATAAGGCGGGTCTGGCGGGTCGGCGGGTGGTTATTGGAGTCGATATCGGAAATATCAAGGATGATCCCGGTTTCGGCTTCCAAACGCTCGCCCAGTCCGCGCAGCCAAGCCACGGTAGACGGGTTTGTCCAGGTCAGGATAGAAACCCTGCTCCCCGCAAGGGAATCGCCGTCAGTGGGGGCAGCAGTTGTTGTGCCGCCGCTTGACGAAGCCGCGCCGCCGGAAGTTCCGCCCGCCGCGGGTGCAGGCTCACTGCCGCCGCCACCGCCGCACGCGGCAAGGGCAGCCACCATGACCGCCGCCGCCAGCAGGGCAAGAATACGTTTGCTGAGTTGCATAGTTTATGTTCCTCCTTTTTTTTTAAGCGCATAACGCTTATGAACACAGTTTCTTATGTCAAGATATATAATGCCCACTTGCGGACATTATACTATATTATTTTATAAAAGGCAAGTGTTTAGCGCCGCGCGCAGGTTTTAGGATTAAGTTTTGTGCCTGCTTACCTTTGCCGCTTTGTGTCCATCAAAGCTACACTGCTAACTGAAGGTTTAATAAGCGGGGAAAAATATCTAAATATGCTTTTTCATATTATCTTTTTCCCCGCGCCCAGCATTTGAGCCTCGCAAGGCGAAAGCGGAAGGCAGATGTATTTTACTGATTTCTCTTTGCTTGTCGTGCTGGCAAGTGTGCAGTCTACAGCCTCTGCGGGGGGTCGCGGGGGTTCTTAGGGGGCGAGCGGGGGCAGCGGCCCCCAGCCCCCTAAGTGCGCTTTGGTTACTTTGCCGCGCTGCAAAGTAACAGCCCCCGCGGCTTGAGCGGTGAAAAATAACCGAAGATAAAATCGTGTTATAAACCACCCCGGCGCTCCGCGCCACCCCTCCAAGGAGGGGAATTTCGGGCGGCAGATTGCCGCCCCTACGGCTTACATATGGTTTCGATTGTAATTTCGGGACGTCGAGGACGCCGTCCCCTACGGCGCTTCGCGCAGGTTTTAAGGTATGGGCGGGCTTCCATGCCCGACCGTCAAAGCCCGGTCGAATATTCGCGGTCGGGGATGGAACCCCGACCCTACAAGTTTCTTCCCTTCCTAAATCCTAAAACCTAAAACCTCAATCCTGCCGAAGGCGCTCGTACAGCTCATCGGATTCCGGCATCCCGGGCAAAATCAGCCCGCCGTCCAATTTTATGATGTTACCGGTCATATAACCGGCCTCGGGCGAGATAATATATTTCACCAGATGCCCGACTTCATCCGGGGAGCCGCGCCTGCCAAGCGGGATATTTTTTGCGAACGCCCCGCGCGAAAGCTGCTCGGGTGAAAAATCGCCGCGTATTTCTGTCGCGCCGGGGGCTGCGCTGTTCACACGGATGTTATGCTTTGCCAGCTCCAGCGCCATGGACTGCGCCGAAAGATGCAGGGCGGCTTTCATCGCACCGTAAAACGTGTCTTCGGCATACGCCCTGTCGCCGCGAGTGGATGATATAAACACAATATTGCCGGGGGATTTCCGCGCGATCATGTCCTTCGCGGCCTCCCTTGCGCACAGGATATATGCGCGGTAATTGAGCGCGTACAAATAATCCAGCAGCGAAATGTCCCCATCCAGAACCGTCCCGAATTTTGACAGCGCGGCGTTGCAGATAACCGCGTCAATCCCGCCAAGGTCGCTGATTGCGCGGCGCGTCACCTCTGCGGGCACGTCCGGGTTTTCCAGCGAGGCCTGATAATAAAAGCATCGACTGCCCTTCGCGGTGATTTCCGCGTGGGCCTCCTTTGCTTCCTCTTGCGCGCTGCCGTAGGTGAAGGCGATGTCGTACCCGGCATCCGCCAAGACCCTTGCGATCCCGCGCCCGATCCCGCGGTTTGCCCCTGTAATAAAC
Source organism: Oscillospiraceae bacterium (assembly GCA_009776345.1). GTDB lineage: Bacteria > Bacillota > Clostridia > Oscillospirales > Ruminococcaceae > WRAV01. Next base: position 2,643 of record WRLS01000104.1, read on the forward strand.
GCGTTCATTTAAACTCCCCTTTTTTCTTTGTAATCTTCTAAAACTTTTTGCATGGCGGCTTGGCAGTCCCCTGTAAATATCCCGCCGTGGTAGCATACGACTTGACGGATATCGTACCCCATGAATTTTTCCGTGGAGCGCGCGGCTTCGTCCATATCCAAAGTATACAGCGGGTTTGCCGTTTGGAGCGCGCCGTTTTCGGTGTTCATGGCGTCGCCCGTCACAAGCGCCTTCAGCTCGCGCACATACACCGCGATATGCCCGGGGAGATGCCCCGGCGACGCGATGATTTCTATACCGCCGCATATGTCTATAACCTGCCCGTCCTCTGCCGCGATATCCACATTGACGGGGACAAGCGCTTCAAACGCCTTGATTTGGTCAAGCAAAGTTTGCGTGACATCTTCGGGTACATCCAGCAGCTTCTTTTCAATATGCCCCAGGCGGATATGCTTTTTGCGCATTTCGAGGTATTCTTTTTCGATTACGGAAGAAATAACCTTGACCGCGGGGAAGTCCTTTTTCAAAAGCGGCAATGATGAAGCGTGGTCGCTGTCCTGATGCGTTATTATGACATAAGTCAGGCGCGATAAATCCACGCCCTTGGCCTTGGCGGTGTCAAGAAATTCGCCGTAAAATTCTGTGAGCGGGCAGTCGATCAGCACCATGTCCTTGCTGTCCTCAATGACCACCGGGTTCATCCACCCGGCAACGGGCAAAAGTGTAAGAGCCGGCATTTGTAAATCCTCCTTATTTGAAATTGTCCGGCGCACTGCCTGTTTCCAGCCCCGCAGGAGCTTTTGCGCCCTTTCGGGGGGCATTTGCGGCTCGAATACTTTATCCGTGCGCGATAACTGTACAAGCTCGTCCCGGCTGTCCCAAAACCCCACCGCAAGGCCCGCGAGATACGCCGCCCCAAGCGCGGTAGTTTCTTGTATAACAGGGCGGCGGACAGGTATGCCCAGGATATCCGCCTGGAACTGCATTAGAAAAGCGTCCGCGCTTGCGCCGCCGTCCGCGCGAAGCTCCCTGAGCGGTATCCCCGCGTCCTTTGCGACAGCGTCCGCAAGCTCTTTAGATTGATACGCGATTGCTTCCTCGGCGGCGCGGACGATATGGTTGCGGTTCGTGCCGCGCGTAATCCCGACAATTGTACCCCTGGCGTACATATCCCAATACGGCGCGCCAAGCCCCGTAAAAGCGGGCACAATATAAACCCCGCCCATGTCTTCAACTTTAGAGGCGTAGTATCCCGCGTCGGCGGCGTCGGAGATCAGGCGCATTTCATCGCGAAGCCACTGCATAACCGCGCCGCCGGTAAAGACGCTCCCCTCCAGCGCGTACTGTACACTGCCGCTTTCGCTTGCGGCGATTGTGGTAAGCAGGCCGTTTTGGCTGTTTTTAGCCACCGCCCCTGTGTTCATCAGCAGAAAACAGCCGGTGCCGTAGGTATTTTTCGCGTCACCCGCCTCAAAGCAAGTTTGCCCGAACAGCGCCGCCTGCTGGTCCCCCGCAATCCCCGCAATCGGTATTTCACAGCCCGAAATGTTCACTGTGCCGTAAATTTCGCAGGAGCTGCGCACCTGCGGCATCATACACGCGGGGATGTCAAGCTCTCCGAGCAGCCTTTCGTCCCAGCGCAGACGGTGAATATCAAACAGCATCGTGCGCGAAGCGTTGGTGTAATCGGTGATGTGAAGCGCGCCGCCTGTCAGCTTCCAAACCAGCCAGGTATCGACCGTGCCGAACAGAAGCTCTCCCCGCCGCGCTTTTTCCCGCGCGCCTTCGGCATTGTCAAGCAGCCATTTTATTTTCGTCGCGGAAAAGTACGCGTCAACCACCAGCCCGGTAGTTTCGCGGATGTAGCCCGAAAGCCCCCGTGAGATTAACCCCTCGCAGATATCCGCCGTGCGCCTGCACTGCCACACGATGGCGTTATGGATCGGCTCCCCGGTGTTTTTGTCCCATACAATGGTGGTTTCGCGCTGGTTTGTAATGCCGATGGCGGCGATTTCCTCCGGCTTTATGCCATGCTCCGCTAAAAGGCGCATCATAACGGCATATTGGGAGGAGTAGATTTCCATCGGGTCATGCTCAACAAAACCGGCTCCCGGGTAAATCTGCGTCAGCTCCTTTTGCGCGGAGCCGATTATACTTTGCTCGCGGTCAAATAAAATCGCGCGCGAGCTGGTTGTGCCTTGGTCCAGCGCGAGGATGTACTTTTTTTGCAAGATGAGCACCCCCCATGATATTCGCAGTTTGCTTAACTTCCGTGCCTACAATATGCTTTTTATTTATTGTAGCTGCGCACTGCTCACCCGCTCAAGCCACGGGGGCTTTTCTTTTGCTTGTGCAAAAGAAACAAAACACACCGGGGAGACCCCGGACCCCCTGCTCCGACTAACTGCATAGCATTGTGCCTTCCATCGCGCACGTCATATGCTTTGTCCTATAATCCACCCAATCACCCAGCCGAGCCGGGCTCCAGGGTTCGAACGCGAAAAAAGGTATTAGGAATAAAAGAAATCAAAGACTTTTTCCGCTGTTATTACGTGCGCGGGTTTGTGCCTGGCGCCGTTCCCTGCTTTAGTTTCGTGCTTACTTGCCTTTGTGGCTTATTCCCCTCCTTGGAGGGGTGGCAGGCGTAGCCTGACGGGGTGGTTTAAAATAGGTGCGAAACTTGTGGTTTCTTCCCTTACTAATTCCTATTTCCTATAAACCAACAAGCGTCGGCAGTTCACCGGGAAAATAGCTTTGCAGCAGCGCGTCTATCCTTTGATGTGGGTTTATAACATTGTCGAATGACATATCCCTGTTCAGCGCCTCGATGATATAGGCGATGTATTTTGATACGTCAACCTCGCGGTACCAGCCGCAATACTTAAGCTCCGGCATAGCGTATGTAAGGTTTGTGCCAAGCACGGCGTCAATAAAGCCTTCGCCAAAGGCCTTGTCAAAGCGTTCGATCCCATGCGTGAAAACAGCATAAGTCGCGCAGCAGAAGATCCTGCGCGCGCCCTTTGCCTTTAGGGCATACGCGATATCCAGCATGGAATCGCCGGAGGAGATTATATCGTCGGTGATAAAAACGTCTTTACCGTCCACGGGGCTTCCGAGATATTCATGCGCCACAATGGGGTTGCGCCCGTTTACAATAGTGGAATAGTCGCGGCGCTTGTAAAACATCCCAAGGTCTACGCCCAAAACCGAGGCGTAGTACATATTGCGGTTCATCGCGCCCTCGTCCGGGCTTACAACCATAAAGGAATCCGGTGTAAATTTAAGGTCGGGGAAGCTTCTGAGCAAAGTGCGCAGCACCTGGTAATAGGGCATCACATTGTCAAAGCCCATCAGCGGCACGGCGTTTTGCACTCGGGCATCGTGCGCGTCGAAGGTAATAATATTCTCCACGCCCATATTCCAAAGCTCCTGGAGCATCACGGCGCAGTCAAGGGATTCACGGTAATTGCGCCTGTGCTGCCGCCCGCCGTAAAGCAACGGCATGATAACATTCAGCCTGTGTGCCTTGCCCCCTGCCGCTTGGATCAGGCGTTTGAGGTCCTGGTAGTGGTCGTCGGGCGACATTGCGTTAGTGCGGCCGAACATCTGATATGTACAGCTGTAGTTGCCGATGTCCACAAGGAAGAAAAGGTCCTTTCCGCGCACGGTTTCGCGCATCATGCCCTTGCCGTCCCCGGTGGAAAAACGCGGGCAGGACGCGTCGACTGTGAGGGTGTCGTTGGGATGCCCCTCCCACTCGCGCAAATAATGGTCGATTTTCCCGCCCAGGGTTTTCGCCCCGTCCATAACCACAAGCCCTATGGGCGCCACGCTTGTCCCCGGGCCAAATACATCAGGCGCTTTTTGCACACGCATCCCCCTATACAGATAAGTTTTGAAGGCAAATTCATTATACTACTTTCCTCTTATTTTTTCCATATGTTTTGGAAAGAAAAAATAATTTTAAGAAAAGGCTTGACATTGTGACCGGGCGGTCATATAATAAGAATATAAAGTGACTGCACAGTCACATGACCGCATGGTCACATCGCCGGAGGTGCAGAAAAGATGCCTAAACAGACCTTTTTTAACCTTACAGAGGAAAAGCGGGAGCATATCCTGGACGTGGCAATCCGAGAATTTGCCGAGCGCGGATACAGCGCCGCGAGCATTTCCCACATGGTTGCGGAGGCGCATATCGCAAAAGGCAGTTTTTACCAATACTTTGAGGACAAGGACGACCTGTACATCTACATCATCCACACCAAAATCGCACAGCGCAAAATGGCGGGCTTTGCGCGTGAAAAAGAAAAGCTCGCAGATATGACCTTCACACAGTTCCTGCGCACCGTGTTCCGCGGGCTGATAGACGACCTCAGCCAAAGCCCGGATATTATAAAAATAAGCACGGAGCTGTCACGGATGCGCGGCAGCGAAATTTACACAAAAATATTTGAGCGCTACCAAGGCTCTACAGACGCGTTCTACATGGATTTTATAACGTCGGAAAAGCAGCGCGGGAAAATCGACGGACGGGTGAACGCCAAGCTGCTTAACTATATGCTGGTGAGCGTGGGGCAGTATATATCCTACCTGGTTGCGGACGAAAAGGCGCAGGTAACGCCGGAGCTTGTAGAATCAATCGTGGACGACATGGAGTTTATACTGGCGAACGGGATATACGGCACTGAAAAGGGGGGCTGACATGGGGCGCATACTGGATATAAGCGGACTGACGAAGGAATATCACATGGGTGAAGTGACTGTCCATGCCATCAGAG
>WRLS01000105.1 GCA_009776345.1 Oscillospiraceae bacterium
CCTCCCCACCCCCCCAACGGGACACCCACTGCCTCTCCCTCCCCCCCCCGTCTTCCGCGAGGGGGGCAGGGGGGCGCTGCACGCAGGATTCAGGTTTCAGGAAATAAGGATTCAGGAAAGGGCGACACGACAATTTCCTTCCCTTAGTAATTCCTAATTCCTTTTCTAATTTCTATTTGCCTTAATCTTGCCGTGACCGAAAATCATTTGCAAAATACATAAAACTGTGCTACTATTTTTACCAAATAAAAAGTTAGGCAAGGGGGTATTGCGCCATGAAAAAAAACAGGTATCTCCTGCGTTTTTGGTCGCCGCTTTTTTTGCTCATTTTCCAGAGCGGGATATGGGCGTTTGTGTGGATCTCTTTTTACTCCGGCGATATACCGCGGCAGATTTATTGGAAGGGGCATCTGCTGGTCGCGGCGGTTTATTTTGTGATACTGTTTGTCATCACCGCTTTTTACGGCGGGCTTCGCTCCGGGGATTACAGCGCGTCGGACGTAAGCCTTTCGGGGATGATTTCGCTGGTTTTTGCCAATATTATCGCCTGGGCGCAGACCTGCCTGGTCGGCACTGCGATTATGGCGCCGCTCCCGATTATTGTTATGACAGCCGCGCAGTGCATAATTGTTTGGCGGTGGGCGGTTGCAATGCATAAGCTTTATGCCCGAACCGCCGCACCGCGCCGTATGCTGATGCTGCACGGCGGGTCGGAAACGGCAAAGCGGCTGGCTTATAAGCTGACCGGGCGCGCGGACAAATATCAAATACAGGAGAGCTTGAGCGTAAGTGAACACAGCGAGGATGAGGTTTTCTCCCGCATCCCCGAATTTGAGGCGGTGGTGCTGTGTGATATCCCGGCGGAGCTATACGGAAAAATCCACGCGCTGTGCTTCAAAAGATCAATACGCGTTTATACGGTGCCGAGCATACAGGATATATTAACCCGAAGCGCCGCGCAGCTAAGCACATTCGATACGCCAATGCTGCTGAGCCGCAACGGCGGGCTGAGTGAAGAGCGGCGGGTTATAAAGCGTATATTTGATCTTGCCGTAGCGGGCGCGGCGCTTGTGCTGTTCTCGCCCATTGTGCTTGTCACCGCGCTTTTAATAAAGCTGTATGACGGCGGGCCCGCGGTATATTCGCAAGAAAGGCTGACTTTGGGGGGAAGGCGGTTTATGCTGTATAAACTGCGCAGTATGTCGGTGGACGCGGAAAAAGGCGGCGCGCGCCTGTCCGCCAAAAATGACGGCAGGGTAACGCCGATCGGTAAAATAATCCGCCCCTTGCGCATAGACGAGCTGCCCCAGCTGGTCAATATACTAAAAGGGGACATGAGCATTGTCGGGCCGCGCCCCGAGCGCCCCGAAATCGCGGAGGAATATTTAGAGTTCATGCCCGAATTTGAATACCGCCTAAAAGTAAAAGCGGGGCTGACCGGCTACGCCCAGGTGTACGGCGCCTACAACACCGACCCGTGGGACAAGCTGCTGATGGATTTGATTTATATATCCGGCTATTCGCTGATGCTTGATTTTAAAATTATGTTGATGACTGTGAAAATCCTGCTGCTGCGCGACCGTACAGCTGGGATTGAGGACGGCAAAATAACACCGCGCAGGGACGAAAATTAGGGGCTGTTCGGTAATTGGAAATATGACCAATGCCGAGCGGATTTTTCGTTAGGCAAGGCAATTTTTCGCAGGAATACTTTGTGTATTCCAAGGAAAATTAACGCAGCATGGCGGAAAATCCGCCGGGAGTGGGCGTGTTAACAATTGTCGAACAGCCCCTAGTATTACAGCGCGTCCACAGCTTCACGGAAAGCTGACGCAGCTTTTAGGCAGGCTTCGGGCGAAATATTTTCCATTACATTTACCCCGATCATTACGGCTTTGCAGCCTGCCTCGTAAAGATGCCGTACTTCCTCGGGCAGGATCGATTTTTGCGTGGGGACCAGGACCGGTTTATTTGTTTTTGCGGCGATATCGGCGTATGCCAGCAAATCAAAATAGCGCAGGGGCTTGCCGTATTCGCTTACCGGCATGATGCTTGCCTCTACTACATCAATTTCGGATTTTGCCACGGCATCCAGTATCTGCGCATATGTGTCGTGGAGCGCAACCATTTTGCTGAGTGCATAGCTTTCCATCATAAAGGGCGGGAGGTGTTCGGCGTAGGATGAGAAAAAGTCCAAGCCCATCGTTTCCAATTGGCGCATTTCGTCCGGCGTTATAAAACGGTCCGCGCCGCCGGGGACCGCCCCGACCGGGATTTCACCCGCGAGGGATATCAGTTTTTCGAGGAAGCTTCGGTTATCTTCAAATGAGCCGAAGCTGTTTTTGCTTGCCGCGTGCAGTACATTCATGTGTACTTTAACCGCCTGCGCCCCGCCTTTTACGGCCGCCGCCGCAAGTTCTAGGTCGTTTGCGGGGAGGCTGACCACGAGGGAGAATTTTTTGTTTTTGAGCATCCGGTGGAGTTTCATTAGCATGACCGTCCTTTTTTTATTCTGATTACAAAGAAAGCGTTGTGTAAAGCGCGAGAAAAGCCAGCGAAACGGCGATATGGACCGCAATACCTATCCTTGGCAGGGTTTTAACCAGCCACCTGCCCGCTATGCCGGCAACACTGACCGCGAAGAAAATGCCTGCCGCCAACGCAAGCCAATTTGATTGCAAAAGATAGAGCAGCCTGTCATTGATAATCGCGGCATCCCCGCCGAGGAACGCGAACATCCCCTTGACGGACAGCGCCGCTTTTTCCAAATTTTCCGAGGACATTACCGCAAAGCCCGAAAGCACCACGCAAAATGTAAGCACCCTGCCGATAAAAACCGGGGCGCCCTCCAAAAGCTTGGGGTAGAGATAGCGTTCCATTACGGCGAAAACAGCCAGGTACAATCCCCAAAGCGCAAACTGTATGCCGGTGCCGAGCCAAAGCCCCAGCAAAACGCCTTCCGCGAGTAAAAGCGGGATGGCATATTTTGCGCCGCGGGCTATTATTTTGTCATGGTCAAGAATACGGCGCAGCGCGCCTGTCACCGTGACCGAGAAGCGCCCGAAAAAATCAGTGATATTGCGCGATTGATAGGGGTAATAGAAATCGCCGTGAAGCTCCAAGCCGAACATCAGCCCAATCCCCCGCGCCATATCACAAAGCCCGGACAGCAGATAATACAGGCACAGCGCAAATAAAAGCAGTGTCAGCCAATGGGAGAGGACAGTTTGGTCGTCCGGCGCGAAGGCATAAAGCCGAAAATAGACCCCGGCGAGCTGCGGACCTAAAACCCCCGCCTTCAGCGCGCCTGTAATATATATGCCAAACCCCGAGATCATCGCGGCAGCGCCGGTTTTCGGGGTTTTTAGTGACTGCGCGAAATCGTCATACGCACAGAGCGGCCCCGCGTACAGCCTGGGGAAAAAAAGGCTGTACAGGCAGAAGGTGAGGAAGTTTACTTCGCAGCTGTACTCCCGGCGGTAGAAGCCGAACACCGCGCCTGTCCCCGAAACCGCGATTACAGACGCGCCCAAGGCGGGCAGCGCCGGAACCTCAAGCCCGCGCAGATAAATCACAAGCACGGCGGATTTTATCACAGACGCGGCGAGGGCAAGCCGCTTTGCCTGTATGCTGCCGTTATTGTCGCTGTAGCGCATAAGGCGGATCATCACGTAATCAAACAAAGTTGACAAGATTAAAAAAAACAGCGCGCCCGGCATTGCCATTACGCAAAAAAGCAGCGACAGCCCAAGCAGGACAGCGGCTTTTGCGCGCGCAGGCGAAAGGCTGTGGACAAAACAAAACAGCGGCAGGATGACATATAAAAAGGAAAGCCCGGTCAGCGAGAAGGCGGGCAGATTTATAAGCTGCGGGATTAACTGCATATGGGCTCCTTTCAGCGCGTTGCGCAGCGCTTCGCGCGGGTTTTAGGATATAGGTTATAGGTTTTAGGAAAAGGACGAAACCTATATTCCCTTCCCTTCCTAATTCCTCAATCCTAAAACCTCAATCCTGCGGCGCTTCGCGCCGCTCATCCAAACAGCGGTGAAACCGGCTTATCCTCATATATCCTTTCAATTGCCTCGGCGAATACGGGTGCGATTGGGATCTGTGTGATTTTCCCGATATCCGCGCCGTCTCGCAGCGGGATTGTGTCCAGTAGGGCAAGCTCGCGGATTGGGCTTGCCTGAATGCGCTGCAATGCCGGGTCCGACAACACGCCGTGGGCGGCGCAGGCGTAGACCTCGCTCGCGCCGCCGATATCGATAAGCGCCTGTGCGGCGTTGCAAAGCGTGCCTGCGGTGTCGATTACGTCATCTGCCAAGATTACCTTTTTGCCTTTTACATCGCCGATGATGTTCATCACTTCGCTGACATTGGCGGATTGGCGGCGCTTGTCGATAACCGCCAGCGGCGAGCCGAACCGCTCGGCGAACCTGCGCGTCCTCGCCACCGATCCCGTGTCCGGCGAAACGATTACGATATCGCTTTTTTCCCTGTCACTAAAGCGTTTGGCGAAATGCGGCACAAACAGCGGCGTGCTGATTAGATGGTCCACCGGGATATTGAAAAAGCCCTGTATCTGCGGCGCGTGCAGGTCCATTGTCAAAACACGGTCAGCACCTGCGGCGGTGATGAGGTCCGCCACAAGCTTTGCCGAAATGGGGTCGCGCGCTTTAACCTTGCGGTCCTGCCTCGCGTAGCCGAAATACGGCATAACCGCGGTTATCCGCCCTGCGGACGCGCGCTTGAACGCGTCGATCATGATGAGCAGCTCCATGAGATGGTCGTTGACCGGGCTGCAGGTGGACTGTACCACAAACACATCCGCGCCGCGCACGGATTCTTCTATAGAAACGCTGACCTCGCCGTCGGCAAAGGCACGCACAGTGCTTTTGCCAAGCGGAAGCCCCAGCGCGGACGCTATGCCCTCGGCGGCTTTTCTGTTGGAATTTGCCGTGAAGATTTTAATTTGATTGCCGTGCAGATTCATTGCCCACCTATGCCTTTCACGAGTTTACCCTGCGCTTTGCCCAGCCATGCTTGACAAGCTGGCGCGCGCGCCCGATCACCAGCGCGTCCTCGGGGACGTCCTCCGTGATGGTCGTGCCCGCCGCGGAATACGCGCGCTCGCCAACCTTCACGGGGGCGATCAGGTTTGTGTTGCAGCCGATGAAAGCGCCGTCCCCCACAACCGTGCGGTATTTCTTTTTGCCGTCGTAATTCACCGTAACCACGCCGCAGCCGATGTTTACATTATCGCCGACATCGCAGTCGCCCATGTATGTCAGATGCGCAACGGATGTCCCCGCGCCTATCACGGCGTTTTTAAGCTCCACGAAATCCCCGACCTTCGCGCCGGATTTCACAACGCAGTCCGGGCGGATATTGCTCATGGGGCCGATTTTTACATTGTCGCCGATCCGCGATGAATCTATCTGGGATGAGCGCACCGTGCAGTTAGCGCCGACCACCGCGTTATCGAGGTAGGAATTCGGCCCGATTTCGCATCCGGCGCCAATCGTGCTTCTCCCCCTGATGATTGTGCCGGGCAGTATCAGCGTGCCTTGCCCGATTATAACATCCCTGCCGATTATTATCCCGTCGGAAATTGGGATTGCCACGCCGTTTTTGCGGTGGCGGTCAAGTATTGCGTCCCGTGACTGTTCTGTCATCGTGTTAAGCTCGCCCGTTGTATCCATGCGATCACCCTTTCATATATCTGTCACTACAATATTTATGGATATTATCGTTTGGATAGCACATCCCTTTCGTAATCGGCAACGGTTTTGTACCAATCGCTTTTTTCCGGCACGCCGTTCCTGCGGCAGAATTCGTCCCAAACATCGCCCAGCGGATATGTTTTAAGCTCCTCCCGCGCCATCATAAGCTCGGTGAAATTGCCGCAGTCCTGAAGCCCCGCGAGATGGCTGTGCGGCGTGAGGAGAGCGGCGAGCAGGGCTTTTTGCACACTGCGCATACCGATTACCCAGGCGGCGACGCGGTTGATGCTTGCGTCGAAAAAGTCCGTGCCGATCATAACGCGCCCAAGCGCGCCGCATCGGACGATTTCCCCCGCGATTTCCCGCGTTTCGTCATCGAACAGCACAACATGGTCGCTGTCCCAGCGGACAGGGCGCGTGATGTGCAGCGCGATTTTATCGTGGAACAAAAGCAAAGATGAAAGCTTGTCGGAAACTGTTTCCGTGGGGTGGTAGTGGCCGTTGTCCAAGAGGGGGAGGATGCCTTTTTGCGCCGCGTAGCCCAAACAGAACTCGGCAGAGCCGACGGTGTAGGATTCCAGCCCGATGCCGAAAACTTTGGATTCAAGGCAGACAAGCACCTTTTCCCTGTCGTAAGGTATGGATAATATTTCATCGAGCGAAGCTTTGAACCGCGCGCGCGGCGATAACCGGTCCGCGGGGATGTCTTTTAGGCCGTCGGGTATCCAAATGTTAAAAAGGCAGGGCTTTCCAAGCTCCTCGGCGAAGTATTCGCAGATGCGGATACAAGCTTTGCAGTGGCGGATCCAGAAGCTTCGTATTTTCTCATCCGGGCTTGAAAGCGTAAGCCCGCTCTGCGCCATGGGGTGGGCGAACGGCGTGGGGTTGAAATCCAGCCCGATCCCACGTTCCTTCGCGAAATCTGCCCAGCGGGAAAAATGCTTTGGCTCCAAATTGTCGCGCTCCGCCTTTTCACCGGGGGCAAAAATCGCGTAGCTGGCGTGGAGGTTCAGCCTGTGCTTGCCGGGGATAAGGCTGAAGGCTTTGTCGATATCGCGCATCAGCTCATCGGCGTTCCTTGCCTTCCCGGGGTAATTTCCTGTTACCTGAATCCCGCCGGACAGCGCCCCCGCGCCGTCCAGCCCGGTAACGTCGTCGCCCTGCCAGCAGTGCATGGACAGCGAAATGCCCGCCAATGTTTCCAGCGCGCTTTCAGTGTCGGCGCCTGCCGCGCGGTAGGTTTCCGCGGCGGAAATGTAACGGTCTGATTTAGGCATATGTTGACCTCCGTATAGGAATTAGAAATTAGGAATTAGGAATTAGTAAGGGAAGAAGCTTTGTAGGGTCGGGCTTCCATGCCCGACCGTTAAAGCCCGGTCGAATATTCGCGGTCGGGGATGGAACCCCGACTCTACAAACCACCCCGTCAGGCTACGCCTGCCACCCCTCCAAGGAGGGGAGTTTCGGGCGGCAGGTTGCCGCCTCTACGGGCTTCGCCAGGATTAAGGTTTTAGGAATGAGGATATAGGAAGGGAAGAAAATTATGCAACGTCCTTTTCCTAAAACCTAAAACCTATATCCTAAAACCTGCGGCGCTCCGCGCCGCCAGCCACCCCTCCAAGGAGGGGAATTTCGGGCGGCAGATTGCC
>WRLS01000106.1 GCA_009776345.1 Oscillospiraceae bacterium
ATCTTTACCATCAGCATGGACTGGTCGCCGGAAATAGTACGTATTACCCCGCCCAGAACCTTGTCGATGATATTGTTTTGCCTGTATGCGCTGTAGAACCGAAATTCGATTGAATCCACGGACATGACCTTTGCGTAGTACCTGCCGCCGTACTCGATTGCGCCGTCCGCTATGCCCGTAAATCCAATTATACTTTCTATCGGCGGGAGCGGCGCTTTGCTTTTTCCTTTTTGGACCGGGGGCGGCTCGGCGGTATCTATGCCGCCTAATTCTTTTTCACGCGCAAAAACCTTCGGGCGCACCAGGAACTTTAGGCACTGAAGCGCGAGGATATAGCCCTTGATATCGTCTATCGGTACGATTAAAGCTACTGTAAGGATGACCAGCACCAGCGCGGCATATAAGCTGCCCGGTATGTTTGACGCGAAGGTGAACACAGCCAGCGTCGCCCCCGCTATACCGACGATGACATCCATAAGGTCTATGTTCTTGAAAAATTCAATCGTGACCTTTGTTTGCTTTGGTATAATTCGCATAGCTAAAATCCCCACCGTTCCGCTAATTTCTAATTTCTGCCTTCCCACGGCCTGTGTGAGCGTTCCCGTGCTGTCTGCTTTTCACTGTCACGAACTGTAAAACCCGCCCTGATCTTGCCCTCGTCCTTTTCCATCCTCATGAACTCAACCATGTTGCCGCTCATGAAGGCGGACGCGCGTTTTGATTCATATGTATCCTCGCCGCCGATTTTAAACGCACCGGCAAAATCCCCCGAGGCAAATGATCTTACCCGCCCCATGCCTTCCTTTGCGGAATCCACCATGTCGGATGCCCTTGACCCTGCGCTATACGCACTGCGCAGGAATTTCGAGACCCCGTCGGGGTTGTCGCCGCCGCTCATCATTTTTTTAGTCAGCCCGTACTGTACGCCGCGCAGTGCCATCTTCCCGCCGAACGCCACCGGCTTCATAGCCAATCTGCCCGCGCCCAGCGCCATCCCCCCGGTGAATGAAACCGCCCTTCCCGCCAATATGCCGCTCTCCTGCATTGTCTGCTGTTCCTGCGCGCCGGCTTGATAATCGACAAGCGTTGTAAGCAGTGTGCCGCCCTTCTTCACAGCCAGCGCGCCGCCCGCCACGAACACAATTTTAAGCAAATAGTTGTATGTCATGTTCGCGGGGTTGAGCGCCTCTTCGCGGGTATCCAGGCGGAGGTCGTCGTGCATCACGACCGGTATCGCCAAGAGGAACAAATTCATCATAACTATCACGCCCATGCCGGAAACAAGCTTTGCGATAAACATACTGCGCCACGCCCCGAACTTCGCGCCGTCGTCCATTGGCATTGTTGAGACGAAAAACGGCGCGGCGAGATACAGCAGCATAATCTCGAACAACCGCTGTATAAAAGTGAACGCGATCGTCGCGAAGATTATGATCATAAAAATCGAAAGCCCGTAGCCGATTATATAGTCAAATTTATTTAGGTGGAAGTTTTTCCTTACATCGTCGATATTCTTCCAGGACAGATCCCCGCCTGTGTTGTACTCCGCCCGCATCCCTTCCGTAAAGGTTTGCTTCGGGCCCAGGTTGTACTTGGCGTCTTTATTTGCGGTCATACCGCTTATCTGGAAAATGGTATCGGCAACCGTAAGGTCGTCTTTGGACGTGATATTGTAAACCTGCACCATCACAATATTTGTGAGCATAATCGAGAACATTACAAAAAACGGTATGAGCAAAAATGTTATGCACGCCTTACCCAGCGCACCGAGAATCTTGCCCACCGAGCGCTTGTTTTCAAAATCGAAATCCAAGGTAGAGCGCAGTACGGCGTACATTGTGAAAATAAGGCAGAGCGCAAGGCACATGAATGTTATCAGCCAAAAGGCGCTGGACAGCTCACTGTTATCTAACACAAACAAACGCAGAAGGTCTGTTTGCCGACCGTCGTATGTTACGACGCCGATACCGGCGAATATTTTAAACGCGCCCTCGATCACCAGCACGATTTCCAGCAGGCTTTTAAGTATCGTATAAAACACAGACGCTAAAATTGTAAGGATAAGGTCTATGGCAAACTGTATTACGGGCGGCAGGACAAGCTGTAAAATAGGGCCGATGATTGTCCTGATCAGAAAGCCCACAAGCTCCATGATCGGCGTGAGGATCGCCCTCAGCACTGTCCTCAGCAGCCAGCCGAAGAACAAAAACGCTGTGTTAAATTCTATGGCGTGCATGGGCTAACCTCCAAACTTCTGCGCTTCTTCCGCGCTTTTATGCTGTACCCCGGGTGCGGCGCTTTCGCTTGCGCCGCTGCCCCCGCGCTGGCCGTCAGCCCCGCCTGCGGGTTTTCCGCCGCCGCCTTTGCCGCCGCCGAACAAGCCCGAGACCCCGCGGGAAATACCGCCACCCATCATCGCGCCCACACCGAATGCCATGCCGAAGCCGCCCAGCACCGATGTCTGCGCCTGCTGTGCCGCCGTCGGGCTTAAAATCCCAAGCGCGATGGAATGGCCGTTCTTCAGTGCCAGCGCGCCGCCCAGCAGCAGCAGAGTTTTCATCAGGGCATCTGTAAGCCCGTGATCTGATAGCGTCAGCTTGCCGCCGACCATCATCGGCGCTGTGGAAAGGTACATGCCCATCATCAGCAGCAAACCGTAGCAGGACACCAGCTTTGCCACAAACATATCGCGCCACGCGTCAAACCTTTTGCCTTCGTCGAGGGGTATTGAAGCCACAAAAAGCGGCGCGGTCACATACAGCAGCAGTATTTCCAAAAGCCTCCTCACAGCGAACAGCGCCGCGCCGAATAAAATAAATATCATAAATATGCAAAGGAAATATCCCGTGACGAAATCTATTTTATGAAGATGGAAGAAATCCGTAACCTCTCGGTTAGACTTGGAGAATATGCTGCTGCTGGGCTTCATCGTGTCATATTTCTTTGAGCCTTCGTAATAATCAATGCGGACCTCATCGGTAAAGGATGCGTTGTTGCCGTTTAGCTTGTCGTCTTTCGCCGCGTTCATCGTAGTGGTAAGGAAGATTATGTTATCCACCGAGGTTGCCCCCGACTGAAAAACATCCTCCACCAATCTCCCCGCCACCATCGTGGAAATCTCTATCCCGAACATCATAAGCGATGGGATGACAAGAAAGGTTATCATCGTCTTGCCCATCCTGCCCCATATTTTCGCCACGGATTTTTTCGGGTCGTAATCAGTGGAGTTGATGGAGCGCAGAATAGATATTCCCGTGAAGATAATGCAAAGCGCCGCGCTGATCAGCGTAATCTGCCAGTACATCCTGTTGATATTCGCTTCTTGTATGATATGCTGCAGTATAAATGTGTTTGACTGCTCATAATTTACGCCGTCAGCCGCGCGCAGGACGATATTGTTCACGCCCGAGAACGCGAAGAAGGCGCTGTTGAAAAAAGATACGAGCTTGAGCAAAATCACAAGCAGGTCGAAGAGGATATCGGCAAAGGCTATCAGTATAAGCTCAAGGAAGAATTCGACGGCCCATTCCAATATGGGCATGATCATGGAAACCAGGATATCTATGAGCGGGGTGACGATCGTGTCTATAATCCATGTTATCGGGTTCCAGCAAACAGCAATAAAAGCACCGCCCATGACCGCCGCCCCTTTCCCCAAATTTAGAAGCTTTGTCTACAGCTCCAGCTTTACATTCCTTCTCAGCCTGAACAAGTACAGCGCCCCGCCGCCGAGAAGCATCGCCAGCAGTACAATCAGCAAAACCGCCGTGATATTCATTTTGTACGGTATGACAAACTCATAGGCGCTGAAGTTGCCCGCCCTGTCTGTCACAGTCACGGTGTATGTGCCGTTTTTTTTCAGTGACCCGCCCCTGTAGCCGATGTCGTTCCCGTTTAAAAGCACGGTGATCGCCGCCGATGTATCGTCCGAAATAAGCATAACTTCACCGGAAACCGCCTTGCCGTCCTCAACGCCTTCGAGCATGAGGCGCGGGGGTACGGTATCCAGCGTAAAATCAACCGTGAACGGCGGATAGCCCGTACTGCCTGTTAAATGGATGACATAATCGCCGTCCGATGTGAACTCCGCCCCCGAGGATGAGAACACATATGCTTCGCCGTCTTTGCTTACGGATTCTATCCTGTATCCCATGGGGGGCGAAAAGGCGGCGGCCTCCTGTGTGAACTGCGGCAGTATAGTAAAAGCAAAGATGAAGTCTTCCCCGGTTACGGGGTTTGTGACCGTAAGCTCGTAATCGCCCGGCGCCGAAATTTCCTCATCGCCGAGGAATGGTATTTCCTAACCGTCCAGCGTCATAACCCGCGCCGCGGTTTCCGGTATGGAAAACTGCGCCGCGACACGGCCTGCCATGCCATTTGGTATGTTGGACGTGAAGTAAATATCCGCGGGGGTCATATGCCGAAAACTGCTGCCGCTGAAGCTTTGCTCCGGGATATTCCCGCCGCTTGGGGTTACGGGTACATCCGCTTCCGGCGCATCTTCGGTTTCCTGTGTCTGCGGTGACTCGGCAAGGTCCGATACCGTAAAATCAAAGCTTGCCCTGAAAATAGGCATATCAATGCTTTGGGGCAATATGTACAGGTCCAGACGGTAACTGCCGGGTTCGGATATTTCGCCGCCGGATATGTAGTGCTCGGCGTTTCCGTCGTGCGTAAGGTCGTAGAAAATATCGCCGGGGATATCAAAGCTGACGGGGATGTCGGAAGCGCCGCCGTTTTCCACGGAACCCCAAAAGCTCATTCCATTGGAGAAATACTGCCTGTACCCCTCCCCTTCCGATATTTGCGCGAGGTTATCGGTAAACGACTCCGGCACGCCCGTGTCCCCATCCGCATCGCCGTCCTGCCCCCACGGCAGCATATCGGCAAGCTGCGCGCCTAAGGACAAAGGCTCATCCGCGCCTTCCGCAATATTAAATCTTATAACGGTATGCAGGATGATTGCCCTGCGCCCGGTTGTGATGACAGCAGGGGCCCTTACCGTCATAACATAGCTGCCGGGGTCGGTGTAGTTTTTGTTGTTGTCAAATGCGATTACCGCGCCGTTGCGCCTCAGCTCGCAGGATACATTCGGCGGCAGGATAAAATACGCAGGCCTGTTTAAGGTTTCGCCGTTTGCGGCATTCGCGTAAAAGCGCTTATGGTTGGAGAATACATATTCTATCAGCGTCGCGCCGTTGTTTGAGGAAACGGTGAAAAATTCTTCGACAAGCGGGCGGCTTACCGTGCCGCTCCCCGCATCCTCTCTCCCCGCCGTATTCGGCGGCAGGATGCGGAACGTGAATATACCGACACTCTCACCTGCTGCCGCAAAATTCGGGCTGGTCACCCTAAACGCGTAGGAGCCTGTTTCGGTAACGCGCACCCTTGCCGACGGGTTTATCGCCCTACCGTTAAATTCAGCCGTTACTTTCATGTTTGCGGGAAATTCCAGATAAACGGCGTCCTGGGTTATACCGCCGTTTGGCACGCTTGTTATAAACGAGCGGCCCGGCTCAAATGTTTGCTCGTACATTCCGAGCATCAGCCTGTAGGCTTCCGTAAGTCCGCCGGATGAATCTTCTCCCGGCTGCAGTGAACCCGCCGGTCCCAAGGCCCCCGCCGAACCTGCCGACCCCGCGGAAGCCGTGCCGTCCGCCCCTGCCGTCACACCGGGCTGGGGGGAGTTTTCCGCGCTTCGGGGGTCGTCCCTGTCAAGTACCAGTGAAATAGGCGTCACCGAAAGCAGCGGCACAGCACCGAACAGCCCTGTGACAGCCAAAACCGTCGCGGGGGGCGTGAATGGCATGACACCACCGATCAAATTACCTGTATCCGCGATGGCGGCTGAAACCGCGCCGCCGCCCATCTCCGATGTTATAACCGAAGCCTGCCCCTGTCCCTGCGTAGGTTGGCTGTCGTTGTAAAAGCTGTCGGGCACGGGGGCAGACCTGCCGGTGTTTGCAGGCGGGGTAAACTGCGGCGCGGTTGCGTTCGGGGATGGGTGGGTCGGGGTGAAGCGGCTGTCCTGTTCATTGCCGAACATTCCGCCGAAAGAGGCAAAAGCCGTCAGCGGCTGTGCGCACAGCAAAAAAATAATTAAAATTACAATAACCTTTTTTTTCATACGGCACCTTCCCGGAAAACAAGGTAAACTCTTATTTTTAGTTGGAATTAGTCACAGCTTCAGGTTCGGGCGCTTTTAGGACGAGCTTGTTGCGCGCCTCCAGGTCATAATAAACCTTGTCGCCTAAGAATACGTTTTTGCGTATGCCCGAAAGATCCATTGCGCCGAATTTATACAGCGGGCAAAGATAGCTCGGCGTGAATTTTGTCCTAACCGGGTAGTTTCCGAATGTGACGACGATAGAGTTGCCGGTGCTTTCCTTGTTGTTGAGCTTTTGCAGGTCGGATGGATATATAAGCGGCCTTGTCTGGAGCTGTGTGGAAACATTGGCGTCGCCCGACCTGTCGCCTGTTGAGCGCGAAACGCTGGAGGTCG
This sequence comes from Oscillospiraceae bacterium, assembly GCA_009776345.1. Classification (GTDB taxonomy): domain Bacteria; phylum Bacillota; class Clostridia; order Oscillospirales; family Ruminococcaceae; genus WRAV01. Next base: position 6,503 of record WRLS01000106.1, read on the forward strand.
AGACTGTCATGTTGCCGCAAAGCTCACTAAATTCCTTGCAGGTCTCTATGTCGTTGGAGCCTATGAACATTTTCATCCCGCAGTTGCTTTTGATGATATCCGCAACCGCGTCCCCATACACATTGCCAAGCTGGGCGTAGGACTGCACCACCATGTTAAACCATATCTTGCGGCTTCTGCCGACTGTGATCATTTTATCGAACTTGTCAATTTTCGGCATATTCCCAAACTCATCGAGTATAAAATAAACATTGCGCGGCAGGGACAAATCCTCGCGCGATGACGCTTTTTTGATCAGCGCTTTGTAGATGCACAGCACAAAAACGGAGGCAAGCGCGTGGCGCGTGTCTTTCTCGTCGGGGATTTTCATGAACAGCGCGGTTTTTTTGTCCGCGAACATTTCGGGGATTATATCCGTGGCGGAGGTAAGCCCGCACAGCCCCTGGTCGTTGAACATTGAGAGCTTGTCGAAGGTGATGGACATATAGCTTGACAGTGTGTTTTCCGCCGCGGAAAGCACCTGCTTGCTCAGCGTTACCGCCTGTGAGGTCACCGCCCTACCCCTGAAATAGTTTTTAAGCGGCAGGAAATTGTTGTCGGAGTTTGACAGCGCCTTGTTTACATTATAGAAATTGTACTTTTCTTTTGTCATCCCAAGCGCGGGGTTTTCCGTATCCTCCAGCATGGCAAGCAGCGTGGCCAGTATTATACTGCGCGCGCCTTTTTCCCATACAGGGTCGTCGGCCGATTCAATAGGGCAAAGCACGCCCAC
>WRLS01000107.1 GCA_009776345.1 Oscillospiraceae bacterium
GGGTGTAATGGCTCATTTTGCCGCCTCCTGTCTTTGGTTGTCTCTTCAACTACCATTTTACAGGCTTTGGCTTCTTGAGTCATTCTTTTTGTTGCACTTACATTGTAAAGCTAAGATTTCTATCTGCCCCAAAGATTCAATCCCCTGTTTTATCATAAAATCTTCAAGCTCCCGCAAAATTATAAGGGAAGCGTCCGGCCGCGTGAAATTCGCGGTCCCGATTTGCACCGCCGCCGCGCCCGCCATGATAAACTCCGCCGCGTCCATTCCGGTCATTATGCCGCCAATGCCGATTACAGGCACGTCCACGGCTTTGCAGACATCGTAAACCATGCGCAAGGCGATGGGCTTTACAGCGGGGCCGGACAGCCCCGCGACCGTGTTGCGGAACATGGGGCGGCGGTTAAACACATCAATAGACATTGCCTTTATCGTGTTTATCAGGGACAGCGCGTCCGCCCCGGCTTCCACACAAGCAATCGCCATTTGCGTTATGTCCTCGGCATTCGGGGAAAGCTTAACCATCATAACCCCGTGGAATACAGCCCGCACCGCCGATACAACCTCTTTCGCGTCCGTGCATTTTATCCCGAACGCAATCCCGCCCTGCTTTACATTGGGGCAGGAGATGTTCAGCTCCAGAATGTCGATATCGGCCTTGTCCAGAAGCTTTGCGCCTTCGATGTATTCATCCAATGTGCCGCCGCCTAAATTCGCGATTACCGCCGTCCCGCAATTTCGCATTGCAATTAGCTCTTTTTCGATAAACGCGGCAACGCCGGGATTTTGCAGGCCGACGCTGTTGAGCATCCCGCCGGAGGTTTCCCACATCCTAACACCGGGGTTCCCCGCGCGCGGGTGCAGTGTAAGCCCCTTTGAGCAGATACCGCCGAGCTTTGACACATCCATGTACTCTGCGAATTCCTCGCCGAAGCCGAAGGTCCCGGAGGCGGCGATGACGGGGTTTTTCAGCTTTACCCCGCAAATATCCACTGCTAAATCAGGCATCGAAATCCACCTCCCCCCCGCGGAATACCGGCCCGTCTTTACAGCAGCGCAAAAACCCGCCGCTTTTCATCGCGCACGCACAGACAAGGCACGCGCCAATCCCGCAAGCCATTTTTGCTTCCATCGAAATATAGGACGGGATGTTTGCGCTGATGCACTGCCCTGCGATGATTTTTGCCATCGCCTCCGGGGCGCAACAAAGCACCGCGCCAAAACCCTGCGGGCTGAAAATCTCGGTGGCTAGGCCCTTTGTCCCCGCCTTCCCGCTTTCCGTCGCGATGCTTACGCGCTTACAATATTCTCCCAGCTTATCGGCTAAAAAAGCATCGTCCTTAAAACCGCAGTAGGCGTGGACGGCGCAGCCCTTTTCCGTGAGCTTTTTCGCGGTGTAAAGCATGGGCGCAATGCCCACGCCGCCGCTTACAAGCGCAATATAACCGTGCAAATCGCAGGTCGGGAAGCCGTTTCCGAGCGGCCCGTTAAGCTGCAGGATATCGCCCGCACGCATTGCTGCCAGCTCTCCGGTGCCGCGCCCGACAGCTTGGTAAACAAAAGTCAGCGCTCCGCTTTCTAAATCGCAGACCGCAAGCGGCCTTGGCAGAAGGCTTTTTGCTTCGGGCGCGCGCAGCATGAAAAACTGCCCGGGATTGCATTTGCCGGAAAATTCTACGGATAATTCGTATATTTTGTCGGATATTCTACTATTTGTTATAATGCGCGCGGTTTCAAACGGCACTGCGAATATCCTCCCGCATACGCAGGACTTCCGCCCGCGCGGCCTCGTCAAAGGACAGCCCCGAGTTTTCCGGTTTCTGCCACGCAAGCAATATCCCGCGCGAGGAGTTCACAACGCCGCCGTTGCCGTCTTTCAGGCAGCCGCGAATGTCTTCGGCGGTGCCGCCCTGTGCGCCGTATCCCGGGATTAGGAAAAATATATCCGGCATGAGGGCACGCATTTTTGCAAGCCCGTTTTTATCCGTGCATCCCACCACCGCGCCGATCCTGCCGTAGCCGTTTTCGCCCGGGAAAGCGGCATTTTCTTTTGCGAGCATCCCCGCGATTTTCTCACAGACGCTCTCCCCGTCCGCCGATTTTATGCCCCCGATTTCACACGCCCCCGGGTTGGAGGTTGCCGCCAGCGCGAAAATCCCCTTGTCGTTTTCCTCGAGATAGGGATAAAACGGCGCGAGCGTGTCCATCCCCATATATGGGTTCACGGTGATGAAGTCAGCCTCAAAATCCCCGGTGAAATGCGCCTTTGCGTACATTTCCGCCGTTTTGGCGATATCGCCGCGCTTCACGTCCGCGATTACGATTGCGCCTTTTTTGCGAAGATAAGCCAATGTTTTCGCGTAGGCGTCCAAACCGGGCAAGCCCAGCGCCTCGTAATAGGCGATCTGCACCTTGTAGACAGCGGTTACATCCAGCGTCGCGTCTATTATCGCCTTGTTGAACGTGAGTACCGCGTCGGACGGGCGCGAGTGCCTGCGCTGCATATCTATCGGCAGATAAGATATGTCTGTGTCCAGCCCGAGGCAGACATTGCCTACCTCCGCAACGCGGACGTACAGCCTGTCAGTTAAAGTTTTCATAAACGATCTCCCCTTCTTTTATTGTAAGTTTAATTATACCATACAATGTTTTCCCGAGCATAGGGCTGTTTTTGCTTTTTGATAGAATATGCCCTTCCCCGGCTATGAACGGCGTGTGTATATCGGCGAGGGTCAGATTTGCCGCCGCCCCCTCTTTTATGAGATAATCGCCCAAGCCCATCAGCTTGGCGGGGTTATAGGACATCAGGCGGCTAAGAGCGCTTATGGAAATGTGCCCGCTTTTTACCAAAGAAGTATAACAAGCCGCAAACGACAGGTCAAGCCCCGTGAAGCCGTTTGCGCCGCTTGCTTTATCCTCGGCTGTGTGCGGGGCATGGTCGGTGGCGATTGCGTCCACAAAGCCTTTTTTTATACATTCGATTAAATAGGCGCGGTGCGCTTCGCCTCTAAGCGGCGGCGCGACATTGCCGGGTGTGCTGTCGTTTAAGGCGATATGATGCGGAGTAACTTCGCAGGTGATATTTGCGCAAAGGCTTTTTGCGGCGATAACCGCATCCATCGCGCCGACAGTGCTGACATGGCAGAAATGCGTTTTGCATTCTGTCAAGGCAGCGAGCTTTACATCCCTTGCCGTGGGGATATCTTCAGCTAAATAGGAATCAATCGGCGTGAGCAGCCGCTCCTCCTCATGCAGCATAAGCCCGATGCCTTTAGCTTTTGCGAGGAGCATGGCGCGGTAAATTGTTTCTATATCGTTTACGCCGTTGCCGTCGTCACTTAGCCACAGCACGCTTTCATCTATTTTGTCGAGGTGCGAGAGTGTTTTGCCGTCGAATTTTTTTGTGATGGAAACAGCTTGATGCACACCGCAGATACCGGCTTTGCGCGCCTTTTCGCGGACATAGCGGAGCGTTTCCATATCCGAGCAGACGGGGGATGTGTTTGGCATCAGGTTCACAAAGGTGTAGCCGCCGTGGGCAGCGGCCCTGCAGCCGCTTTCGATGCTCTCTTTTTGTGTTTGCCCGGGGTCGCGGAAGTGGGCGTGCAGGTCAACGAAGGATGGCATCAAAACCAAGCCCGTGCAGTCGATTATACAGCAGTGGGGCGGCTCAACGCCGCAATCAAAAATTGCGGCTATGCGCCCGCCGTCTATCAAGACATCGGCTTTTCGCTGATGGCTGCAGTCTGTTATGGCTGTGTTTTTTAGCAGGATTGGCATGGCGGCTCCTTTTTGGCGGTAGGGCTTCTATACTTTCCCAATATAGCTATGGGTTACATTGGGCATAATCAATGTGCCATTCTCGCTGTATTCCTGAAAAAACAACCTTAATGCTTTAACATATGCGGAGTAGTTTTCATCATTTTCTTTGGGCGCATAAGAGCTGGAAAGACTGCGCCCAATAAAGCCCTGCTCGTCGTATGTAAGGTTGTTATCAATAATTTTCACTATATATTCACCCGAGAAAAAAGTATTATAATGACCTAAGTTTTCAGGGCGGAGCAAAGTACCGGAGCCGGTAAAGCCTTTGAATTTAGGGCAGAATTCCCTGTTTACCTCATAGAATTTTTTTACCAAACTGCTTTCTTCATCACGGCTGTTATATACGATTATAACCTTGCCGCCGTCTTTAAGGATTCGTTTGCATTCCGCTTTAAACGTCTGCCTGTCAAACCAATGAAACGCCGTCGCGACTGTAACAAAATCAACACTATGACCGTCAAGGGTTGTGTTTTCCGCTGTCCCGTTTACGGACGTGAAATTGTCAAAGCGGCTTAAAGCGGATTGCGCGTTAGCCCGCATATCGGCATTAGACTCAACGGCAAACACCTTGCTTCCTTTTTCGAGAAGCTGCCGCGTTAAAATACCGGTCCCCGAGCCGATATCGGCGATAATGCTGTCCGGGGTAATGCCAATATCGGTATAGAGATAGTCTATAAACGCTTGCGGATAAGCCGGGCGGCTTTCGGCATATACAGCACCTTTGCCGCTGAATTTTTCGGTGTTCACTTTTCTGCCCCCTGTTATTAACTTACCGTCAAGCAGGCCGAGCCACAACCACCCTGCGCTCCTCCGCGATTTCATCAGCCGCGGCACTTAGCCCCAGCAGCTCGATCATCAGCGCCATCCGCGCATAGACGCCGAACTGCGCCTGCCGGAAATACCACGCGCGCTCGTCACCGTCCACGTCGGTGGAAATTTCGTCAACGCGCGGTAACGGGTGCAGTACAATCATGTCACGGCGCGCGGCGGCCAGTTTTTCCTTGTCGAGGATGTAAACTCCGCTTAGTTTTTCATACTCGCTTTTGTCCTCGAAGCGCTCGCGCTGGATACGGGTCATGTACAGTACATCTAATTTTCCAATGGCGCCCTCCAGATCGCCCGTAACGCGGCAGTTTACGCCGTCCCTGTCCAGCGCACGCGTGATTTCGCGCGGCATTTGAAGCTTGTCCGGCGCAATGAGGACAAAGCGGTTGGACTTAAAGCGCGACATCATTTTTATAAGCGAATGTACGGTGCGCCCGTATTTAAGGTCGCCGCAAAGCCCGATAGTCAGGTTGTCCAATCGGCCGAAGCGCTGGCGGATGGTCACAAGGTCGGTGAGGGTCTGGGTGGGATGCTCGTTTGCGCCGTCACCTGCGTTGATGACGGGCACAGTGGCGACACTTGCCATTTTGTGCGGTGTAAATGCGGTGGGGTGGCGCACAGCCATAACGTCGCAGTAGCTGCTGACAACGCGCGATGTATCCTCGATAGTTTCGCCCTTCGCGGACGATGAGGCCGACATATCCGAAAAACCGATCACGCCCCCGCCAAGCCGCAGCATCGCGCTCTCGAACGAAAGGCGTGTGCGCGTGGACGGCTCAAAAAAAAGGGTAGCCAGTATCTTGCCTTTTCCCACTTCGCAAAAGCGGGATGGTTGATTGGCAATATTACCGGCTACTGTTAAAATATGTTCAAGATCTGTTTTTGTAATATCCGATATGTTCAAAAGATGGTGAAGCATCCTTTGCAAGTCCCCTTTCCGCATTATGGGAATTGTTTGCTAAATTGTCAAGAGTATAGCATATTGCGGCGATGGTGTCAACATATAGAAAACAGCAGAAGCGGCGACATGGCTGACCATGTTATTCACCGTTCCTGCCATTCTCTAATCAGTAGCTACTTTCCGGCAGCGCTAGTCCCGAATATGTGAGGTTTCCCGGTCACGGAATAGCAGGGAAACGCACCAAATACCGGCCAGAGCAACCAGAGTATAGACAATCCGGCTCAGCACGGCGCCTGTGCCGCCAAAAAGGAACGCCACCAGGTCAAACCGGAACAGGCCTACAAGCCCCCAGTTTATTGCGCCGATGATTGCCAAGATCAGGGATAACCTGTCTAACATCTTTGCTTCACTCCTATACCAAAAGTGCATGATCCGCCGCTTACATATCCGTCAATGCTTTGCCCATATTAAAAGGGCAAACAAAATCCGGTTCAAGCTGCGGCGCAATAATGCTTTGTTATTATGGTCATATTCATCATGTTTATACAAAATCCATAAAAAAACCAAGTTTTGGGCATCGGCAATCACGGGTATATTTGATTGCAAACGGCGCAAAATACTACTAAGCTTCGCGCCATGCGGATGATTTAATTCAGATCCGCGCCGTCCTATATATAATAGGATGATAATTTTGTATTTTAATAAAAAAAATAAAATTAACTGCGTTTGCATTTTGGTGTGAAGCGCCCGGCCGGGATTATCCCGGCCGGGACTTTTTTTATTTAAGCTTCTATCCCAATACCGTCATCCGCCAAGCGTACAATACAGCTTGGCAGCTCATCGTCTATTATGAGCGTTTTCCCGCGTATGCGTATTTTTGTGTTGGGGTAAATTGCCTCGCCGCAATGCACGGCGCATTTTTCCCGCAGTGCCGTTTCATGGCGGCTGTACAGCTTTTTCAGGTGCTTTTCGGCAAGCCCGCGCTGTTTAATACATTCGCCGCATCTTTGCGTGGCGGCAATTAGCTCCCCGGTATTCACCGCCCCGGCTTTCGGTGCGCCCGTTGCGCTGTTTTTGCCCGCCAGCATTTCGATGATTTCTTCCTCTTCCTCTTGTAATTCTTTTATCAGCTCTTCGAGTTTTATTATTTCCGGCGGCTTTTCGTTGGCGTCGGGCATGATGGATATCTCGGTCGCGGCATAACCGCGGCTGCCTATGGTTTTAGCCTCCACTCCGCCCGCAACCCGCGCGCGCCCGCCCGCAAGCACGCCGTTTTTGCCTGAAAGGATAAGGCTGCCCCCGCATCGGACATCGCTGAACAGGATTGAATCGGCGTAAATATTGCCCGATGATATAACCTTGCTGTTTTGTATAAAGGCGCATTTAATATCGCCGCCCGCCTGTACGGAGCTTTTTTCCGTGCCGAAAATACCGGCGGATACGCTTATTGCGTCACCGGCTTCGAGGGTAGAGCCTTCGACACTGCCTTTTATTGTAATGCTCCCCTCGGATTTTACGGTAAAACCGGACGCGACATCCCCCCGCACAACAACATCCCCCATAAAGCGGATGTTGCCCGTGCTGTTGTCCACGCCGCGCAGTGTAAGGATTTCATATACGTTT
>WRLS01000108.1 GCA_009776345.1 Oscillospiraceae bacterium
GGGCCGCCGCCACCACCCCGCCCAAGGCCCCCCCCCCCGCCCCCCCGCCCCCCCCCGTGGGGGCGCGAAGGGGGCATGAACCCTAAACTTGATTTCAATTTCACATTCCCCGGCAACTGCGAAACTTGTGAAGGGAAGAAAATTGTAGGGTCGGGGTGCCATCCCCGACCGCGAATATTCGATTCGATTTTGACGGTCGGGCATGGAAGCCCGCCCCTACCCTAAAACCTATAACTTAAATCCTAAAACCTGCCGAAGGCCGTAGGGGCGGGGTCATCCCGCCCGCAAATTCCCCTCCTTGGAGGGGTGGCGCGGAGCGCCGGGGTGGTTTTTAACGCGATTTTATCTTCAGTTATTTTTCACCGCTCAAGCCGCGGAGGCTGTTACTTTGCAACGCGGCAAAGTAACCAAAACGCGCCGGGGAGACCCCGGACCCCCATTTCGACAAATCGCATAGCTTTGTGTCCTTCAACGCGCACGTCATATGCTTTGCCCTATAATCCGCCCAATCGCTCAGCCGAGCCGAGCTCCAGGTCTCGAACGCGAAAAAAGGTATAAGGAAAAAGAAATATTTGAAGACTTTTTCCGCTGTAATTACGTGCGCGGGCGCTTTCGGGCGTCGCTCCCTGTTTTGGTTATGAGCCTACTTGCCTTTGTGGTCTTACCCTCTTTTTTAAAGAGAGTGGAACGGGTGTTTTGCTTGTGGCAGGTTTTAGGATTAAGGTTTCAGGTTTCAGGAAAGGGAAGGCACAACAATTTTCTTCCCTTCCTGAAACCTTTCCTTCCTGTATCCTGAACCCTGTCTTTACGGCCTATTGCGGCCGTTGGCGATCGCCGTAAGCCGTGTCCATGTCGCGCAGCCTACGATACCGTCGGCGGACAGCCCTTGGCTGCGCTGGAAATTCATAACAGCGTTAACGGTAATCGGGCCGAACAGGCCGTCAATATTTACGCCGCTTATCCCTATCGTCCCCAGCGCGTCCTGTAATGTGCAGACGTAAATCCCCCTGCTGCCTTGGCGCGTTACCGGGTAGCCTGCCTCACATGCGGGCGGCTTCCAGCGGGCGTCAAAATGCACCCAGGTCGGGGTAAGGTTAGCAGGCTCAACATATGTCCAAACACCTAGGCGTGATGCCAGGCCGCGCAGCTCGGCGCGGTCTGTGTTCCCTATATTTTGGGCGACGTCAAAGGATGTTCCCGCGTAGTGCTGGGACTGGTTTGCGTGACCGCCTTCGCCGATCCTCCTGAACGCGGAGCCTACCATAATCGGCCGCGCCCATGCCGCGCGCGTAATGTTCCAGCAGCGCATGGTGTGCGTATCCGTCCAGACAATATTCCCGACCGACCTTGCGCGGAATTCACGCACGGTAAGCGTGCGGTTGTTGTTATACGGCATTGCGTCGTTGAGGTTCATGGAATAGCGTTCCATTTGCGTGGTCGCGTTGTTGTAAATCAGAACAGTCATCCCAATTCACCCGCCTGCCTGATAATTTCGCCCCATGTGATCGGGCCGATGATCCCGTCCGCGTTAAGCCCCGCCGCGCGCTGGAAAGCTATAACCGCCTCCTGTGTCCTCGGGCCGAAGATGCCGTCTACCGCGATAAACGGTATGGATGGATGCCGGCCGCGCAGCTGCATCAGTTTAGACTGCATCAGCCGCACATCATCCCCCCTTGAACCGTTGCGGAGCAAAGTGCCGGGGAACGGCGGGCCGGGCGACGGCGTCGGCGGGAATGTACCTGTCCCTGTACCGCCTGACGCGATAAGATACTGCTCGATGATTTTCGCCCAGGTGATGGGGCCGATTACGCCGTCCACCAACAGCGAGAATGTTTGCTGGAACGCGGTTACGGCGCGGCGCGTTTCCTCGCCGAAAACCCCGTCCACGGCTATTCGCGGGATAGACGGATAGGTGTTTCGGATTGTGTTGAGGTACTGCTGCATCAGGCGCACGTTTTCGCCGGTGGAGCCAACCCTGAGGACGCCGGGGAACGGCGGAGAGGCGCCGGGCGGATGCGGCGGTACGGTCTGATCGGGCGGGACAGGCACATTGCCCTGTATCCCTCGGTATACATCATAGAGCTTTGCCCAGGTTGTGGGGCCGACAACGCCGTCTGTGGTAAGCCCGAAGGTGCGCTGAAATTCCCTTACGGAATCTCTTGTCACGCTGTCGAACACGCTGTCTTTTATTACCGGCGGCACGCTGTCAAAATACGCCGAGATCATGTTAAGCATAAACTGCAGCAGATTCACATTCGGACCGCGCGAGCCCTGCGAGAGAGTTACATCCGGCGGGTTTTCGCCGATATCTACGCGGTGGCCTTCGCTGTCAAGCTCCGCCAGGCGCGTAACGCTTACATAGATATACGATATCCTGTTCCATGTGTTGGGTCCGATAACGCCGTCCTGCGCCATATTAAATGTGCGCTGGAAAACCCTGACCGCCTGCTGTGTCTCTTCGTCAAATATCCCGTTGGGGTTATTGATGCGCGGGATCAGCGGGAAATTCACGCGCAGGCGGTTTAGGTAGTTTTGCATCCGCCGCACGTCCTCGCCCCTGCTGCCCAGCCTCAGCGCCGTCCCGGGAAAGGATGAGGTTATGCCCCTTATATTATTAGTCCGTGATAATATAAGGTCCCTGGGGTAATAGTAGCGCAGAATCTCAAGCGGGCTCATGCCGCGGTTTGCAAGCGTGACTGTCCCCCACTGCGAAAGCCCGGGGCACTGCACCCTGTTGCCGTCGCAGAACTGTGTAAAAAAAGGGTCCCTAAAGCCGATCCTGTGGGCATAGACATTGAACACATCGTCTACAATACGGCTGATGCTCTCAAAAATCGGCCCTCCTTCGCGGTAAGCCATGTCGAAGCTTGTGCTGTTGGTGATGTCAAAGTTATAGCCCTGTATCCTGTACCACTCGGTATACACACGGTTAAGCGCGAAGGTTACAATCGCGTGGATATTCGCGACCAGGGAATTGTGCGGCCAGGTGGCGTAAATCTCACTGGACGCGACGTTTTTTATGTAATCGGGGAACCTCACGCGGATATTTCTCGCGGACGTGTTCGTCGGCACGCCCAAATGCACCGTTATATAGTCGGGGATGAAAACCTCTCTGGCATATGCCGGGGATATTTCTGTTTGCTGTACGTTCCTTGCCGCGCCGTCCCAGTCATACGGCAGGAACACCGGTATCGCGCCGCCCGCGCGCCCAAACCCCGCGCCCGGCATCCCGTTTTCGGGGCCTTCTTGATGCCAGGGCTGCGGGTTGAGTATTGCCGGCGGCGGTATGAATATATCCTCTTCTGTTTCTGCGCCCGGCTCCGCAGAAAGCGGGTGCATATATACGGGCAGAATCGTGGTCTGCGTGTCGAACACCTGCACCCCGTGGATGCGCTCTTTCAAAAACCCCTCCGCCGTCACAACAACATCGCATACAGAATAAGGCACGCGCGGGGAATTCGGGTCGAGCGAATAGCGCTTATCCGGGCAAGTCAGGGCGAAAGGCTCCGTTAAGCCGTTCGCGTTGGTATAGGTTTCATACAGCAGCTGCCCATCGGGCCGCATGATGACGACGCGGGCGCTTTCTATCGGCTTTGCGCCCTCACCGGTAAAAACATTTACGGTTATATAGCCTGTTCCCATTGTAATCCTCCGTTTCTTGGTGAACTTAGTTTAGGATATGGGGGAATGGGGGATTGGGTTACAAGGCGCGGGCTTCGCCGCGCAGGTTTTAGGATGTAGGTTTTAGGTTTCAGGGAAGGGAAGAAGCGATAAGTTTTGTCCCAATATAAAACCACCCCGGCGCATTCGCGCCACCCCTCCAAGGAGGGGAATAGCCGCAAAGGCAAGTAGGCACATAACGAAAGCAAGGAGCGGCGCCCGGAAGCGCCCGCGCACGTAATAACAGCGGAAAAAGTCTTTGATAATCTTTTTTTCATAATTCCTTTTTCCGCGTTCGAGACCTGGAGCTTGGCTCGGCTGAGCGATTGGGCGGATTATAGGGCAAAGCTTTTGACGTGCGCGATGAAAGGTACAAAGCTATGCGGTTTGTCGGAATGGGGGTCCGGGGTCTCCCCGGCGCGTTTTGGTTACTTTGCCGCGTTGCAAAGTAACAGCCCCCGCGGCTTGAGCGGCGCTCCGCGCAGGATTTAGGTTTTAGGATTGAGGATTTAGGAAGGAAAAAAATTGTCGTGTCGTCCTTTTCCTAAAACCTGAAACCTAAATCCTAAAACCTGCGGCGCGTTGCGCCGCCAGCCACCCCTCCAAGGAGGGGAATTTACGGGCGGCAGGTTGCCGCCCCTACATCCCTAAACATGAAATCTGCGCAGGGTTGTTTCCCGCGGGGATATATTGTATAATGTATTTATACAACCGAAACCCGGTGCGAGGGAGGCAGCCAATATGCAAATTGTCGCCGTTCCGCTTTATGATAGGGAAATGAAGGAGCAGGCATATATTTTCCGCGACCTGAAGGAAAATATCCTTTTTTCTACATCCCAGGCGCTCAACCTTTTCGACGGCGCGTCTACAAGCGAGGCGCTCCGCATGCTCGACGAGGCCGGGCTGGATGCCTTTACTTTGGGGAAGCCTGTTTTCGTGCCGATCAGTGAGATCGCGCTTATGGGCGGCCTGCACGCGCAGTGTAAAGAGCCGCCGGGAAAAATTATCTTTGTGCTGGAAAAGCCGCTCAGCAGCCATTCCCACTACTTCCCGCTTGTTTTGGCGTTAAAGGCGCGGGGGTACCGTTTCGCAATAAATTACCCGATTAAGCTTGCACCGGGCGACGCTATGCTTGAAAGTGCGAGCTATATCTTCCTGTCACAGCGCGAGGAGCGATTGGACGCGACCGCGCGCACGCTTGAATTTGTAAAAAGGCATTACCGAAACCTTACCCCTATCGCCGTACATATTTATACGCGGGAAAGCCATCGGCAGGTAGTGGATCAGGGCTACGGGCTGTTTGAAACCCGCCTTTACGAGCCTGCGCGGCCGGGCAAGGAAATCGGGCCGTTTAAAGTTAACGCAATACGGCTTATCAACGCCGTACAGGATGAAAACTTTGATTTTGAGGCCGTGGCGGACATCGTGCGCGGCGACCCTGTGCTGACAATCTCCCTTCTGAAGCTGGTGAACAGCGCGGCAAATGCGCGCAACCAAATCACATCCATACAGCACGCTGTGGCTTTCATCGGCCAGCGGGAGGTCCGCAAGTGGGTCACAACGGCTGTGTCGCGCTCCTTGGGCGACGACCGCCCCAGTGAGATCACGCGCATCTCGCTTATACGGGCAAGGTTTATCGAAAACCTCGCGCCGCTGTTCGGTATGGGGAATCTGGTGGGTGAGCTTTTCATCCTTGGGCTTTTCTCGGTGATCGACAGCATTTTGGACATACCCATGGACCGCGCGCTCGAGCAGGTTGTCGTGCCGGACAGTGTCCGCCTGGCGCTTACAGAAAACACGGGGGCGCTGGCCCCTGTCCTGAGCTTTGTGAAGGATTACGAAAACGCCGCCTGGGGCAGAGTTTCCCGCCAAATGATCCTAAGCGATATGCCCGACGGGGAGTTGGCACAGGCGTATTTAAGCGCGCTGACATGGTACCGTGACCTTATCGCCATGGACTCACAGACATTCGAGGGCGAGCAGAACACGCGGGAAACCGGCGCGCCGGTATAGCAATATATGAAACCGCTAAAATATATATGGTATGCTTTTATGCCCTCTGCTTTTATTGCGGGGCTGTTTACAGGCAGGCGCGAGTTTTTCCTGCTGTTTTTCATCATGCTGTTTTGTGCGCTCTATGCCCTTGCGCTGAATATTTGGACAGCGTTTTCGTTTTCGTATATCCAGGAGCTTTCGTCCGCGTCGTCTGTCAAAGGCTCCGCGCTTGAATTGAAAATCGGCATATACAACGACAAGCCCTTCCCTTTTACGCTGATGAAAATTATAACGGAAACTGTAGTGCCGGATAAAAATTACGAGCTGCGCTTTAACCTCCCGCCGCAAAGCAGCATAAATTTTACCGTGCCCGTCACCTGCCCGTACAGGGGGATATATGAGGTCGGGATGACGAAGCTGGAGATAAACGATATCTTCGGCCTTATATGTACGCGCCTGGATATGCGAAGCTTATCTTATTACCGCAAACGCACGGTTAAGGTTTATCCCCGGTTAGTGGAGCTTGAATATCTCCCGTCGCGCACGGCCGATGCAAAATTTTCGGGCAAAAGTGCGCTGCGTGTTTCGGAGGACGGGGACAGCTACTCCGGCCTGCGGCGGTACCGCCCGGGCGATAAGTTAGTGCGCGTACACAAACCGGTATCCGCCAGGATGCGCGAGCTGTATGTAAAAAGCTACGATGTCCCGCTTGAAACCTCGGTGCTTATAGCGGTAGACACCGCCGCCGATATTGGCACGGGCGAACCCGCGAGATACCTCGCCGACACCGCCTGTGAATGTGCCGCGGCAATCGCCGCCGTCTGCCTGCGCTCGGGCTTTTCGGTGGAGATGGCAGGCGCGGATATCTCCCGCCCGTTTATACGCGGGCAAAAGACAAACAGCTTCCCCGCAATCCGCGAAGCGCTCGCTGTGCTGCCCTTCGACGGCAAAGGGGATTTCGGGGCGGCGCTTTCGCTCGCCGCTTCAAAAGCGGGCGGGTTTAGGGCGGCATATGTAATTTCCGCCGCGCCCCCCGACGATTTTTCGGGCGCGCTGATGCGCCTTAGAAGGGAAGGCTGCCGCGTGCTGTTTTTGCGCACCGCGCACACAAAAGACCGTGAAGGCGGCAGCGCGGTGCCGGGGGTAAGCTGTGTGGGTGTTACACCCGGAGAGGATATTAGGCTATTGCAGCCTTCGGCAGGATTTAGGTTTTAGGAATAAGGTTTTAGGAAAAGGACGGTGCATCTATTTTCTTCCCTTCCTAAATCCTCAATCCTAAAACCTTAATCCTGCGCACAGCGCCGTAGGGGCGGGCTTCCATGCCCGCCGGCATTATACGATACGCCTCGTTAATTTGCGGGCGGCAAATTGCCGCCCCTACGAACTCCCCCTGTCACTTCGTGACATCCCACTCAAGAGGGGGACTTTGCCTCCCTCTCTGAGGGAGGTGGCGCGAAGCGCCGGGGGGGGGGAGGGGCGGAACA
>WRLS01000109.1 GCA_009776345.1 Oscillospiraceae bacterium
GCCCCCGGCCGGGGGCTGGGGGGGGGGGGAAGCCCCCCGCCCTACAGTACAATAAAATTTACTAATTCTATGTGGGGGTGATTAGCTTGGCGGCGACTGCAAGGGCATATATTTCATTGTTCCGCATACGCGCCGCGGAATCTATGCAATATCGTCTGGCGGGGATATCCGGCGCGCTGGTCAGCATTGTATGGACGCTGATTGAAGTGACAATTTATATTGTTTTCTATACATATGCCGACAACCGCTTTAATTTTACGCTTACTTTGCATCAGGTTATCGCGTATTCATGGGTTAAGGAACTGATCTTCGCCATGCTTGTATTTAACATTGACGACGATATCCGCCAAAAAATCGTCAGCGGTGATGTAGGCATAGAGCTTTGCCGCCCGCTCGACCTGTATTGGCATTGGTTCGCAAAGTCATCTGCCGGGCGTGTGGGCATGGTCATTTTCAGGAGCGGCGTGGTTTTGCTGGCGGGCATACTGATCCCCGGGCAGTACGGGATGTCCCTGCCCGCGTCATTGGCGGGGTTCTTCGCTTTTATTGTATCATTTTCCTGCGCTTTTTTGCTGTGCGCGTCATATGCCGCGCTGATGTGCGCGGTGCGGCTTGGCATTACATGGGGCGAAGGGCCGGTGTATATGCTTATGCTAATGAGCCATATATTGGCAGGCGGGTATCTGCCGCTGCAATTGTGGCCGGATTTTATGCAGCGGTTTTTGTTTTTTCAGCCGTTTGCGGGTTGCCTTGATATCCCGGCGCGTTTATATATCGGGGCTATGCAGCCCGCAGACGCGCTCCCGGCTATTTTGCTGCAGCTTGGCTGGGCGGCGGTGTTTGTGGGTCTTGGGCGGCTGATAATGTCACGGCGCCAACGGGGCGTTATTATTCAGGGGGGCTGATTATGGGCGAGTTGAAAATGTATTTTAAGCTTGTAAAAATGAACCTGCTGTCATCCCTTGAATACAAGGGTTGGTGGCTGATGATATTGCAGGTGGTCACAGTGGTTGTCACCGACCCGCTTGGCACTGTGTTTATGTTCTCCCGGTTCGGTTCAATCGGCCCATGGACTATGGAGCGCATACTGCTGATATATTCCATATCCGTTTCGTCATATGGCTTTGCTGAGTCATTTTGCCGAGGCATGGATTATTTCCCATGGCATATACTCCGCACAGGCGGTTTTGACAGGCTGATGCTGCGGCCTAAATCCCTTTTTACACAGGTTGCGGCTTCGTATTTTCATATCCACCGACTGTCCCGCCCGCTGACCGGCTTGGGGATTATTATTTGGTGCCTTTCGCGGCAGGGGATACAGGCCACTCCGCATAACACCGTAATGCTGATAACAGCGCTGCTTGGCGGGACGCTTTTGTATATAGGCATAATAACGGCAACAGGCGGGTTTGCTTTCTTTACAATAAAAACCATGGAATGGTTTAACATCCTCACCTTTGCCGGTTTTCAAGTAACGCGCATACCAATGGAGTATATGCCCCCTGCCCTAAAAAACGCGTTTACTTTTTTCTTCCCAATGCTCGTCATCAGCTATTATCCTGCCTCGGCGATCTGCGGCTGGGGGGACAGCGCGTGGCTGGGCTGGCTCGCGTTGCCCGCCGGTGCCGCGTTTTTTGGGTTTTCGCTGCTGATTTGGCGGTTCGGCGTGCGGCGGTATAAGAGTACGGGGAGCTAGCGCGGCGAAGCCGCGCAGGATTGAGGATTGAGGTTTTAGGATATAGGAAGGGAAGGAATTTATTGCGCGGTTTTTGATTGTGAATTATGAATTTTTTCTTGACATTGTGCCGCCTCTATGGTAATATTTCTTTTACCGCGTGTTACGGGCCGATAAGCGCCGCTGTGGCCGCCTGTTTAACAGCGAGATCATAAAGCGCCCGGCTTTTCGGGGGCTTAGAAAGAGGGCTTTCATGTACGCGATCATTGAAACCGGCGGGAAGCAGTACCGGGTCCGGGAAGGCGACATTTTGTTTATCGAAAAGCTGGAAGCGGGTGCGGACGGCGATATTGTTTTCGATAAAGTAATGGCGGTCGGGACAGACGAGGGGACAACCTTCGGCACGCCGGCAATCAGCGGGGCGAGCGTTTCCGCAAAGCTTATAAAAAACGGCAAGGCGAAAAAAGTAACGGTCTTTACCTATCGCAAAAGAAAAGGCAGCAAGCGCAAAATGGGCCACCGCCAGCCGTATACAAAGGTTCAGATCGGCACGATTACAGCGTAAATCAACCGCAGCTTTACTATTTCGGAGGTGTTATAAATGGCACATAAAAAAGGAATGGGCTCCACAAAAAACGGGCGCGACAGCAAATCCAAGCGCCTTGGCGTTAAACGCGCCGACGGCCAGGCTGTGTTGGCGGGCAATATTTTAGTGCGCCAGCGCGGAACGAAAATCCATCCCGGCTCGGGGGTCGGCAAAGGCTCTGACGATACGCTGTTCGCGCTTGTGACAGGCAGGGTCCGCTTTGAGCGGCTTGGCCGCGACCGCAAGCAGGTATGCGTTTACGCGGAGCAGTAAAATTTGCTATGCAAATAATGCGCCCTGAGTGAATGCTCGGGGCGCTGTTGCGCGGAGCGCAGCAGGATTGAGGATTGAGATTATAGGATTTAGGAAGGGAAGGAATTTGTAGGGTCGGGCTTCCATGCCCGACCGTCAAAGACCGATAAAACGTTCGCGGTCGGGGATGGAACCCCGACCCTACCCTAAAACCTATAACCTAAATCCTAAATCCTGCCGAAGGCAAAACATATTTTTCGTGTAGGGTCGGCAATCTGCCGCCCGCACTATACGATATGCCACGGTATTTTGCGGGCATCCCTTATGCCCCCTTCGCGCACGAAGGGGGTGCCGCCCGCAGGCGGCGGGGGTTGTTGCCCGCAAATCGCCGCCAAAGGACAACCCCCGGCACTTCGTGCCACCCCCTTCGTGCGCGAAGGGGGCAAAAAATGCGCAATATTGTTGATTGCCCTGTAATTTACGGGCGGGATGACCCCGCCCCTACCCTAAAACCCACACATAATGGAGAGAAAAATGCAACAACCCAACTCCCTAAAACCGCAGCGCAATCTCACCATGCTCATGGATTTCTATGAGCTTACGATGGGCAACGGCTACCTTGCCGGCGGCATAGGGGATAAAACAGCCGTATTTGATATGTTTTTCCGGAAAATTCCGGAAAACGGCGGCTTTTGCATTTTTGCGGGCTTGGAGCAGCTCGCGCAGTATCTTGAGAACCTGCGCTTCACCGATGAGGACATCGAGTTTTTGCGCTCCAAAAAAATATTCGACGACCGCTTTCTTTCTTATCTCAAAAACTTCACCTTCGAATGTGATGTATGGGCATTTAGAGAAGGCACACCGATGTTCCCGGGGGAGCCTATTGTAATCGTGCGGGGGCCGGTTGTGCAGGCGCAGATGGTCGAAACAATGATACTTCTTACAATCAACCACCAGAGCCTTATCGCGACAAAGGCAAACAGGATCGTAAGGGCGGCGCAGGGGCGGGATGTAATCGAATTCGGCTCCAGGCGCGCGCAAAGCTACGACGCGGCGATTTACGGCGCGCGGGCGGCATACATCGGCGGCTGTGCCGCCACCGCCTGTACTATTTTAGAGCGCGACCACGGCGTTCCGGTTGTCGGCACAATGGCGCATAGCTGGGTTCAAATGTTCGGCAGCGAGTACGAGGCGTTCGCCCGTTACGCAAAACTCTACCCCGACAACTGCACACTGCTGGTGGATACGTATAATACAAGCCGGTCGGGCGTACCAAACGCGATCCGTGTATTTGACGAGGTTTTGGCGCCCATGGGCAAACGCCCGAAAGCGATCCGCATTGACTCGGGCGATATCGCCTACCTCTCAAAAAAAGCCCGCGGGATGCTCGACGGGGCAGGGTACCCCGATGTAAAAATCATAGCGTCAAACTCCCTCGACGAATACATCATCCGCGACCTTCTTATCCAGGGCGCGGCGGTGGATGCCTTCGGCGTGGGCGAAAAAATGATCACAAGCAAGGCGGAGCCTGTAATGGGCGGCGTCTACAAGCTTGCGGCCGTACAGGGCAAAGGCGGCGGCTATATCCCAAAAATAAAAATCAGCGAAACCATAGAAAAAATCACAAATCCCGGCTTTAAAAGCGCATACCGCTTTTTCAGCCGGGAAAGCGGCAAGGCGATTGCCGATTACATCACAGTCTACGGCGAAGAAATAAACCCGGAAAATCCGGTTACCCTCTTCGACCCCAATGCTACATGGAAAAAACAAACCGTGCAAAATTTTGATATGCGCCGCCTACTCACCCCGGTTTTTGTAAAAGGCAGGCGCGTGTACGAGCCTACGCCCCTCACCCAAGTACAAAAATTCTGCGCCGACGAAATCGCCGGCTTATGGGACGAAGTAAAACGCTTCGAGCATCCGCACAGGTATTACGTCGACCTTTCGCAGAAGCTTTGGGATATAAAACAGGGGATGCTGACCGGCGGAGCCGGTCAGGATTGAGGTTTTAGGATTAAGGATTTAGGAAGGGAAGAAACTTGTAGGGTCGGGGTTCCATCCCCGACCGCTTTTTGCCCCCTTCGCGCACGAAGGGGGTGCCGCCCGCAGGCGGCGGGGGTTGCCCCTACCCTAAACCCTCAAACCCCAATCCTAAAACCTGCCGTCAGGCAAAATACCGCTCCAGCAACCCTTTAAACGCCTGCCCGTGCCGCGCCTCGTCCTTGCACATTTCATGCACTGTGTCATGTATCGCGTCCAAGTTAAGCTGCTTTGCCTTGGATGCGATTTTCTTTTTGCCCTCGCACGCGCCGTATTCGGCCTCCGCCCTTAGCTCCAGGTTCTTTTTTGTATCCGCAAACACAACCTCGCCCAAAAGTTCGGCGAATTTCGCGGCGTGTTCGGCCTCTTCAAACGCGATGCGCTTATACGCCTCCGCGATTTCGGGATAACCTTCGCGGTCGGCCTGTCGGCTCATTGCAAGGTACATACCGACCTCCGTACACTCGCCCGTAAA
The DNA here is from genome assembly GCA_009776345.1 of Oscillospiraceae bacterium. Classification (GTDB taxonomy): domain Bacteria; phylum Bacillota; class Clostridia; order Oscillospirales; family Ruminococcaceae; genus WRAV01. The sequence continues at coordinate 5,029 of WRLS01000109.1, forward strand.
ATTCTGGCGCAGCCCTTCCAGGATTTCCGCGTCCACACCTTCGGCAACGCCTATGCGATGCTCGTCCGCCCAGACAAGCCCGGCTTCAGCGTCCATCAGCTTAAATTTACCGGCGGGCGCCTTGCATTGAGGGCAGAATTCGGGGGCTTGTTCGCCTTCGTGCATAAAACCGCAGACCGTACATATGTATCTCAGCATTTTTAAAACTCCCTTCAATATAAACGATAAAGACAGTATAGCACATTTTCCGGGCGTAAAAAACAGTGAAATTATGAACAAAGTTTATCTTTATCGGAAAAATGTATATCCTCATCCTTCCAAGAAATACTAACCGTATGGAAGCGAGGTGAGAAAAATGGCAAAAAAAGACAAGTCCGGGAACAAGAACAGCTCCCAGGGCAGCCAAAACACAAACAACAATAAAGGCGGCAAAAACAACAGCCAAGGCACTCAGAGCAAGGCCGGGAACGAGGAGTAACCCCTGCGGGGGTTACTCCGGGATACAGGATTCAGGAAGTAAAGGTTTCAGGGAAGGGAACGAACCTCCCTCCGGCGCTTCGCGCCACCTCCCTCAAAGAGGGAGGCTAAAGTCCCCCTCTTTGAGGGGGATGTCACGGTAGTGACAGGGGGAGTTGCCTTCCTGAAACCTCAATCCTGCGGCGATTCGAGCCGCCGCTGCTCACTTAAAATAAACGCAAAAACCTCCTGCAGCCTGTCTATCCTTCCGCATAAATATAAATAACCCACCAGCGCCTCTATCGCTGTTGCCATGCGGTATTCGGCGTGGGTACAGCTTTTCGGGACCATTGCCGCTTTTACATTGCGCCCGCGCCTCAGTATATCAAGCTCTTCCCTGTCAAGTATATTTTCGAGCGCGGGATACGCCTTTGCCTGTGCGCTTGCTTTGACTTTTTCCACCGCAAGGCTGTGAAGCTTCCCCGCGGGCATGGAGCCTTTTGAAAGCAGCTTTTCACGCACAAGCAGCTCAAACACGCCGTCGCCCACAAAAGCCAAGGCCGCGGCGCTCAGATTTTTAGGGTCGCCTTCAAATGTGTTAAGGTTATGCGTAGCCAATCACTCCGTTCTGATTTCTCCTTGCAAATAAAGCACGGCTTTCCCCGCGATTTTCACCCTATCGCCGCAGTCTTTGCACCAAAGCGTGCCGCCGCGCTTGGAAAGCTGCATCGCGGTCATCTTGTTTTTGCCAATCCTCTGTGACCAATATGGGATCAGTGTCGCGTGGGCCGAGCCGGTCACGGGGTCTTCGGGTATGCCCGCGCCGGGGGCAAAGAATCTTGAAACAAAATCGGCGCCGGTCCCTCTTGCCGTTACAATGATTCCAAGGCATCCGGCACCGGTAATTTGAAGCATGATCTCAAATCCGGGGATCATGTTCCGAACCTGTTCCTCACTTTCCACAAGCAGCAGCAGATCCCTGGACACATACGCTTCAAGCACAGGCATACCGATTGCCTGTTTCATGAGCAGGGTGACTTGCGCGGGCACAGGTATTCGGGACGGGAAATCCAGTTCATACAAATCGCGCTTTTTCTCAACGGTAAGCAGGCCGCTCTTTGATTCAAAACGCATGAATTTAGCGCCCCGGTCAACGAAGTTAGAGATTACATAGGCGCTTGCCAAGGTCGCGTGGCCGCATAAATCAATTTCTATTTCCGGTGTGAACCATTTTAATTCGTAGTGATTGTCACGCTTTACGATAAAGGCGGTTTCGGCCAGATTGTTTTCGGCGGCGATGCTTTGCATCAGGCTGTTGTCCGGCCATTCATCCAGCAGGCAAACCCCCGCCGGGTTGCCTTTGAACAATTCGTCCGTGAAAGCGTCCACTACATAATACCGCATAAAAAAACCCCTAAAAAATAATATATTGTCAGTCAATTTCAAAACGGTTTACCGTTTTGAAACCGTGGGCTTTGCCCACGGGCACACCAAAGGTGTGCGACTGACTATGCAACAAGGTCAACGCCGCCTTTGGCGGCGCGCGGCGTATGCCGCGTCTTAAAAACAGTAAACTGTTTT
>WRLS01000110.1 GCA_009776345.1 Oscillospiraceae bacterium
CCGACAGGCATCGCCTATGCCCAGGGCGCGATTATTGTGTCCGGGCTGGTATACCTGGCTTTGGCGGGGCTTGTGATGCTCGTGGGCGTGCAGAAGATACGCGATTTCCTGCCGCCCGTGGTAGTCGGTCCGGTTATCGTGGTAATCGGCATCACGCTTGCCCCTGTCGGGATCGGCATGGCGTCCGAAAACTGGTGGATTTCCGGGCTTGTCCTCCTTGTTATCATCGGCATATCCTGCTACGCAAGGAGCTTCTTTAAGCTCGTGCCGATTTTGATAGGGCTGTGGGTGGGCTATCTCGCCAGCCTTGCGGGCGACGCTATGGGCATATTCCCCAATCAGCTCGTCGACCTCGCCCCGGTTGCCAACGCAAGCTGGTTCGGGCTTACCGGGATTACGCCGCCTGCGTTCCATCCCCAGGCGATTATGATGATCGCCCCCATCGCGCTCGTTACATTCATGGAGCATATCGGCGACATGACAGCGCAAAGCTCCATCATCGGCAAAGATTTGTTCCGCGACCCGGGGCTTCACCGCACACTTGCGGGTGACGGCATTGCAAGCATCATGGCAGGGCTTGTGGGCGGCCCGCCGAATACTACATACTCCGAGAACACAGGCGTGCTTGCGGTAACGAAGGTTTACAGCACCAACGTTATAAAAATAGGCGCGCTCATCGCAATCGCACTCAGCCTTGTCGGCAAGCTCGGCGCGGTCCTCGCGAGCATCCCCAACGCGGTTAAAGGCGGGATGGCAATTGTGCTGTTCGGTATGATCGCCGCTGTTGGTATGCGCACACTGGTTGACGCGAAGCTGGATTTCCAAAACAGCCGCAACCTTATTGTCTGCGCGCTGGTTTTAGTGTTCGGGCTTGGGCTGCGCGACGGCATAACCGTCGGCTCCATTACGCTCAGCGGACTGTTCATAGCTGTAATCGTCGGGGTTATCGCCAATAAAGTGCTGCCGAAAGACGCATAATACATATTTTGTATATTAACGCGGATACGGTGAAACCTATGGATATAGGATTCACCGTATCTTTTTTGAAATCAGAGGTGATTTTTCTTCATGAAAATGGGAATACCCGTCATTATTTTTGCGCTGTGCCTGTCTTTGACAGCCTGTATACCGGGCGGCGTGGATATACCGCAACCGGGCAGCCTGCCCGCCGCCCCACCAAGCGCGCCCCCTCAACCGGAAACCGCCCCGCAGGAAACACCGGAGGAGCCGCCTGTCCCGCTGGAGGCAACCTTAATCGTACAGGCCGACACAAAACCCGCCGCCGCGATATGGGACACACAGCTAATCGCGCAAAAACTGCTGGCGCACATTAACGAAGCAAGGGGCAAAGAAGGGCTTGACGAGCTGATTGTCAACGACAGCCTTGTTTGGGCGGCGCGCACCCGCAGCCGCGAGCTGCTGGTAAGCTTCTCCCATATGCGGCCAAACGGCAAGGCATACCATACGATATTTGACGAAGCGGGCTTCGATTACGCCGATAAATGGCACGGTGAAAACACCTGCATACTGCATACAAAGCCCGGGTCAAGCACCGAGGACGAAATCGCGGGGATGCTGTTTGATGATTTATCCGCAAGCGTCGGCAACTCCAAAAACATGACGCGCAGCCAATACGAGCTGGTTGGCATAGGCGTCAGCATGGACCTCCGCGACGGTATTGCAATAATCGTATCCAGCCAGATTTTTGCGGGCGAATAAACTAAAATGCCAATGGCTTGTCATCCTCGTCCGTATCGAGCACCGCGTCCTCGGGCTCGTCCCCGTCCAGGTCAGCCAGGTCGGAGGTGTAATACTCCGCGTCATCGGGGTCGTCAAACATAAAGTCGTCCTCGTCATAGAAGAAAACGCCCCGCTTGTTAAAATACGCCGCCAGCGCGATGACAACACCTATTACGGCGACGAAAAGTGCCACGAGCGCGATCAATGAACTTTTTTTCATATTAAACTCCATTCCATTTCGTGTTTTGAAATTAACTGACTATATTATAATCCGATTTTATGAAAATAACAATATAAAAAACAAAAATTTACAAAATATACTTTTAAACAAAAAAACCTGCGCCCCGGTATAACCAACCGGGGCGCTGTATTATTTTGCTTTGCTATTTCATTATAAGGTTCATCATCGCCGACTGGCTTAAATTCATACCCTGTGACAGCATCGACTGCGATGCCTGGTTCATGATATTTGCCTGTGTCAGCCGCATTGCCTCAAGCGCCATATCGGCACTGGTGATTGTGCTTTCCGCGCCGACAAGGTTATTTTTAGTGAGGCTCAGGCTGTTTATCGTACTCTCCAGGCGGTTTTGCATGGCGCCGAGGGTACTGCGCTGGCCCGAAGTAACAGAACTCGCGCGGTCAAGCGCGGAAATTGCCTTTGCCGCGCTGTCTATCGAGCTTATGTTCAAGCCTTTTATGCCAAGCCCGTCGGACGACATATCGCCGATCTTAAACGACACGCGCTGATCCTGTGAGCCGTTCGCGCCAATCTGCAGTGTCAGCTGTGAATTGGGGCCGCCTATGCTTTTCATAAAGCTTGCGTTGCTGTCCCCGCCAAGGCTGCCGTCCAGCAGATTTTTGCTGTTGTAATGGGTTGAACTTGATGTCCTGTCAAGCTCCTGCATAAGCTGCTGAAGCTCAGTATTGCTCTGCGCCCTGTCGCTGTCCGTCATGGTCGCGTCCGCGGCCTGTACCGCAAGCTCACGCATACGGCCAAGGATTGAATCCGTGCCGGCTATTGCGCCTTCCGCTGTTTGGATCAAAGAAATACCGTGCATCGCGTTTTTGTACGCCTGGTCAAGCCCGCCGATCTGCCCGCGCATCTTTTCGGATATTGCCGCACCCGCCGCATCATCCGCCGCGCTGTTAATCCGAAACCCGCCGGAGAGGTTGCGGAGCGCCTGTACAGCTTGGTTCTGGTAGATGCCAAGGTTCCTTTGCGCCGTTTGCATATACGCCATATTCCTGATAGTCATAACGCTGACACCGCCCTTTCCTTCGTCGCGCCGCCATCTTCTATAAAACAGACAACGGCATATCTATCCCATAATATTATTTACCATCTTTATTATATGCGGTTATCACAGATTTGTCAAGTAACAATATCAATAAATTTTACATATTAGTAAAGAAATAGCAAATCGGGAGAAAGCCATGAAAGATAAAATCGGGCTTGTCCTTGCGGGCGGCGGCGGCAAGGGGGCCTACCAGATAGGCGTCTGGCAGGCTTTGGACGACCTCGGGCTTTCAGGCAGCGTCGGAGGGGTTTCGGGTACGTCTGTCGGGGCGCTTAACGGGGCGCTGTTCTGCTCCGGCAATTTGGACATGGCACAGCGCGCATGGAGCGGCTTGGATGAAAGCGCGATCCTCACACGCAACACGCACGGCAGCTACAACGGCTGGCTTTCAAACAGCGGGCTTCGGGAAATGGTGCGCAGATACGTGGATATCGACGCCGTGAAGGGCGGCAAATGTTTGTTTTACGCCGCCGCGAGCCGTGTGACAAAACCGGCGATACTTTTCCAAGCAATACAGCGCTATTCCGAAAAAAACATTGCGCACAAGGCTGTTTCGGCGTTTTTCATCAAGCTTTTCCCGCTAATCACCACTGTGCGTTATTTTGACGTGAAGGAATATGACAACCATACTGTCGAGGACATCATCATCGCGTCGGCGGCGATCCCGCTGGTTTTCCCCGATGTGGTCATAGACGATGGGATTTACATAGACGGCGGCGTAAAGGACAACACGCCCATCACGCCGCTTTATAAAGACGGGCTACGCAAAATGATTGTCATATCGCTGGATAAATCCTACCGGGTCCCGGAAATCAAATTCCCCGGCGCAAAATTTTTTGTGTTCCGATTTAACGAAGGAAGCAGGATGCGCAGCCTTGCAGGGACCTTCGACTTTGCCGCATCTGATGCAAAAGAACGCATGAAGCTCGGTTACGACGAGTGCATAGCCGCATCCGGCAAACTGCTTGAGTTCATACAAAGCAAATAGGGTAAAATAAAAACCCCGCAGGCACAATGCCCCTGCGTGGTTTTTTATGAAACTGGTGGACGATGAGGAACTCGAATCCCCGACCCTCTGCACGTCAAGCAGATGCTCTACCAGCTGAGCTAATCGTCCATTTTCAAACTGTAGATAGGCGCGAACCTAATCCACAAAAATATAATATCACATATTTTGTCGCGATGCAAGAGCAAATAATCTTTGATACACATAATCCGGAAAATTTTGCAAAAAATATCTACCGTATTATACTGTATTAGGAGAAAAACAGATGAAGCAGTTTTGCGCCGTTTTGGCTTTTTGCCTGTTGTTTGCATACCCCGCCGCGGCATCGGACCCATTTTCAATACGCACATCGCTAAGCTACCCGCAAAATTTCGTCCCGGTTGCAATCCCCGCGCAAATGGGCGAAACACTCGCGTTTTCCTCGGAAGATTTAGAGCGGCGGCTCGGCATCGCGCACGGTTCCTTGGAGGGGATCACGCTCACCGCTTTGCCCGACCGTTCATCCGGGGCTGTCCTGCTCGATGGTGTCGAGGCCGAGGCATATGACTACCTTACACGCGCAGAGGTTGACAGGCTTTGCTTCAGGCCCGAACCCGGCGCCGCTTTTGCCGTGGTGACCTTTGTCCCGCGGGGCGGCGCGCCTGTAACCGCCAGCCTGCAAATAAGCATTTTACAGCAAATCGCCCCGCCGCCGGAAATAGAAGGCATTTCCCTTGAAACCCTAAGAAACATCCCCATAAGCGGCTATATCCCCGTCACGGACCATGGCAGCGGCGGTGTTGCGGTGCGCGTCGTCCGACAGCCGCAGAAGGGCTTAGTCCGAATTAGCGACCAAAGCTTTATTTATGAGCCTTTTTCGGGAATCACGGGCCGCGATATCTTCACGGTCCTTGCCGTAGACAGCTCCGGCAGCCTTTCTCAGGAAGCCGCGGTAAGCGTATCCATCGGTAAAACGCGCACGGATTTTTCCTATGCGGATATGACCGGACACCCGTCCCACTACGCGGCGATACAGCTTCATAACCATGGTGTGATGTCCGGGCGGAAAATCGGTGACACATGGCTGTTTGACCCTGACACGCAAATGTCACGCGCCAACTTTTTAATATTGGCGGTCACGGCCGCGGGGCTGCGTGTCTCCCCCACTGTAAACACCGGGCTTGAAAACGACGCGTCTATCCCAATATGGCTCAAACCATATGTCAAAGCAGGGCTGGATGCAGGGATGATCTCCCCGAATTACGGTTTCAACTTCCGCGGGGTCCCGACACGCGCCGAAGCTGTGCTAATGACCGAACGCGCCGCCAATATCCGCGATGTAAAGGATTTCGCCATTACAGTTACAGACCGCGGCGATATACCGGATTGGGCGCAGGCGTCCTACAAAAACCTTACCGCACACAGGATGCTCGGGATCCATGACGGGCGCGCCGCGCCAAACGCCGCCCTGACCAACAGCTACGCGGCGGAGCTCGCGTGGCAGTTATATAGCCGAAGAAAATAAATTCCCTATGTAGGCGAACCCGCCCGCTAGGCAGTTTTCATCCGCCCGCACAGCAATGCCCGCCTGTTTGCAATACTAATAAACCGCTTATTAGTATCATACTAATCTCCGTTAGAAATGAGGACAAAAAATTTTCGCAAAACCCATAACCGAAAGCTTTTGCTCGATTTTTTGTCTATTTCTTAAACGGATATTAGTATCAGAAGAAAAACCCGCAGCCAAGCCCGCATAAACCGCAGCCCCGGTTACGGCACATCCCGCGCCTGAATCCCCGCCGGAAGCACTCACAGCGGCGGCGGCGCTCACATTCATCGTCCCGGCCATTACCGCGCCAATCGTCGTCGAAATCGCGGCAGCACCTATCGTCCCTGAACTCGCAGCCCATATTATACATCCTTTCCGCGGCAGCGCGCACAGCGCGTATAGCCACAGTATAATATATGCCGCCCGGTCAGCCTTTGTTCGCGTTATTCCTTGCGCCGGGGAGTATGATTATCCCCTTCCTGTGCAGCTCAATTAAAATCTGCACGGCCATCGGCATGACGATCATGCCCAAAATCCCCATCGTCCTGAACCCCAAATAAATTGCCACCAGCGCCGCGACAGGGTTCAAGCCGAGTTTTTGCCCTACAATATGCGGCTCGATTATATTACGCACAACCGTGATGATCACGTAAAGGATCGCCAGCCCTGCCGCGAAGGCGTAATTGCCCTGTACCAGCTCGATGAGCGCCCACGGTATCAGCACCGTGCCTGTACCGAACGCGGGGAGCGCGTCGAGTACGGCGACACCAAGCGCGGTCAGCAGCGCGTTTGGCACCCTAAGCACGGTAAGCCCGATCGCAAGCTCCACAAACGTGATTACCATAAGCTTTAGCAAGGCACTGAAATAACGGCGCGCAATATCGCCGATAATGCCCCGAAGCTCCCCCGCCATGATCATCAGTTTTGCGGGGAGCTGGTCCTTCATAAACGCCGTGACCTCTTCATAACGGATGCCTATAAAAAACGAAAGCATGATCGTGAATAAAAAACCCACCATAAACGAGGGTATCCGCCCGGTAAACGCGGTTACATACCCAAGCCCGCTTTGTGAAACGGACACCAAAAACGACTGTATCGCGTTCATAATGCCCGATTCAAGCTCGCCCAGCCATGCGTCACTGACGGGAAGCCTATCGGAAAGCGACATCAAGCTCTCCCCCACCCTGCGGACTACAGGCACAACCGACGTGTCGAAATACCCGGGCAGCTGTGTAAACACATCGCGCATGAAATAAAAAATCAGCATAATAAGCCGAAACAGCAAGAACCCCGCCAAGCCGTAGATTATGACCATGACGCTTATAGACGCCGCGCTGTGGCTGAGTTTCAGCTTGCCCGTCACAAACCTTATAACCGGATTGAGCGCGCTTACAATACAAAAAGCCAGCACAAAAGGCAAAATC
>WRLS01000111.1 GCA_009776345.1 Oscillospiraceae bacterium
GCTTTTTTTTAATGAACGGCAGAATACCCCCGCGCAAGACCGCGGAGGGGCCTTGGGCTGAAAAGAACCCCCGCCCGCCGCGCCAGCTTGGAGCTGTACCGCCCAACCACGGTATTTTTACTATTATACAGCATATCCGCAAGAAAATCCAACCTTTCCCGCTTCTTTTCAAGCAGGAACCGCGGGCTGTATGACATAAACCCCGAGCTTACTGTATCCAACGCTTCCTGCGCGCCGCCAAGCATACCCAAGGCGTTTTGCCGCAGGAAATACCCGCAGCTTCTGACCCTGCCGTAAACCTCCGCCGCCGACGGCACCGCAAGCTCCGCCGCCGCCGAAGGCGTCGGTGCGCGGACATCCGCCGCGAAATCACAGAGCGTGGTGTCGGTTTCATGGCCAACGGCGGATATCAGCGGCGTGCTTGCCGCCGCCACCGCCCTAACCAGGTTTTCATCATTGAACTGCCATAAATCCTCCGCGCTCCCGCCGCCGCGCGCCAGGATGATTACATCGCATTTACCGTCAAGCGCGCGCACACCATGGGCAAGCGCGTCCGCCGCGCCCTCCCCTTGGACCGGTGCAGGATAGAGAGTTACCGAAGCAATCGGCCATCTTCTGGACAAAACCTGTACAATATCGCGGAAAGCCGCGCCTGTTTCCGATGTTACAACGCCGATTTTCTCCGGGAACGCGGGCAGGCTTTTTTTTCTCGAACTATCAAAAAGCCCTTCGTCCGCGAGTTTTTGCCTGCGCTGTTCGTATGCCGCCGCCATCGCGCCCAAGCCGTGGGGCTGCATATCCGTGACATACAGCTGATACACGCCGTCCCGTTCGTATACGCCGGCACCTGCCCTAACCAGCACAGTCATGCCGTTTTCGGGAAGGAAAGGGAGGAAGGACGCATGGCTTTCAAACATAACCGCCTTTACCGCGCTCTTTTCGTCTTTCAGCGAAAAATAATAATGCCCGGACCGGTAATGGTTCGTGAAGTTTGAAATCTCGCCCTTTAGGTAGACATCCGCCAGCTTTTTGTCGCCCTCTATGACTGATTTTACATAGCGGTTGAGTTGGCTTACAGTAAGTGTAACCATAATGCTATACCCAAGTTAGCAGCAATATAAGGGCAAGCCAGCCAAAACCGCAGGCAAGCAGCCCCCATAAGCACAGTGAGATGATTTGTACCGATGTGATTATATCCATGACGACGCCTTTCCTAAATCCTATAACCTAAATCCTAAATCCTAAATCCTGCGGCGCTCCGCGCCGCCAGCCACGCAACCCCTGCCGCGTTATCGGCGCTGAACCGCGGCGGCGCGAATACGCAATTAAAACTCCGCTCCAGGAAGCCGCGTATAATGCGATTGGACATAACCCCGCCGGCGAACACAATCTCCCGCCCCGGGTACCTATCCGCCGCAAGCCGCGCCATCTCGTAAACAGTATGCGCGAGATAATCGAGGCAAAAGCGCGCGGTATCCTGCGGGCTTTCCCCGGACGAAATCATTTTCGCGCACATATTTTCCAGCCCCGAAAGGCAGCAGTCCATGCCCTTCAACTTTGGCTTGGGCCGGTATGTTTTATCTGATTTTTCAGCGAGCGCCTCAAGCCCCGGACCTGCCGGGAATCGGATGCCAAGCATCGCACCTACCCTGTCCACCGCCTGTCCGGCATGAAGGTCGAGCGAACGCGCAAGCGGCAGCACACGTAAAATTAAAGCTTTATCGGGTTCTACGGCAAGGCATTCTGTGGTCCCGCCGGAGATATGGAACGCCAAAAAAGGCTTTTCCGCCAAATCCATACGCCCCGCGCCGTACAGCGCCGCCGCAATATGACCGCGCTGGTGCGAAAAAAGATGCACGGGTATGCCCATCGCCGCGCCGATTGAACGCGCCGCCATCTCCCCCGCCAAAAAGCACGGCATATATGAACCCTTCGCGTCACACGGCGTAGCGGAAACTCCCACCGCGGCGATTTTGTGCTGTGCCGCAAAAAGCCCTTCTAAAATACCGCCCAGCGCCTTTACGTGCGCGAAGACTGCATCGCTTTGGCGAAGCCCGAGCTGCCCTTCTTTTACGGGGAGAAGGCGCGCCGCCTGTAAAACCTCGCCCGTGCCGCTGTTATACAGCGCGGCTGAAGTAGTGTAATTGCTTGTGTCTATCCCCAGATACATCATGCCTTCGGCGCGTCCCCCGATCGCAGGTAGGCGCCCAAAATCCCGTTGACATAGGCAGCGTCGTCCTCTGTGCCGAATGACTTGACAAGCTCTACAGCCTCGTTGACAGAAGCGCCCGGCGGGATATCGTCAAACCCCGTGATCTCGCAAAAAGCCAGCCTAAGCGCCGCCAGGCTTACCTTTGATATACGGTTTATCTTCCATTTGTCCGAGTAATCCGTGATAAGCCTGTCCAGCTCCTGCACGGACTGCACGGCTTTAGTGCAAAGCTCACTTGCGAAGCCGCCCGCCGCCGGTTCCCTGCCCTGCGCGCCTTCTATCAAACTTTCCATGCTTTCTTCCTGCCGGAAGGACCATTCAAACAGCAGGCAGAACGCCGCTTCCCTTGCCTCGCGCCTGCTTTGCTTCATTCCTGCGCCGGGAAATGTATCCCCGCTACCGTTACATTTACTTTAGAAACGGCGATGCCCGTCATAGTCTGCACATTCTCCTTCACCGCCGCCTGTATGGACGTGCAGACATCCGGGATGCGCGCGCCCGCTTTCAGGACGGCGTTAACATCAAGCTCCGCGAAGCCGTCTGTCAGCACCACGCGTATCGCCCGCTTCCCGAAGCCGCGCCCGAATACCTTGGGAACCTCCTGCTCCGGCAGTGAAACTACGCCGTCAACTTCGAGTGCCGCTGTCTTCGCGATAGTGGCGATAACCCCTTTGGATATTTTCAGGCTCCCCGCCGGCTGGCGCGATTCGATGCTTTCCATATTAGCCCCTCCTATTTCTTGACCGGCCTCTTAACCGGCCGCTGTCTGTTTTCACCGTAAAGCGGCCCGGCTTGCGCCGGGCCGAAATTTGTTTTATTGCCCTTAACAGTTATTATAGCACAAATTTCCCGCGTATCAACTAGTTTACCTCAATAATTGATATATTTTCTACCTCTATATCCGTTTCTTTTAAAATAATATCTTTTATCTGCACTACCTCCGCCGCCATAAGCCCTTCGGTGCGCACCATGATATCCGCCCGCTGGGAGTCGTAATACACCATCACATCCGCAAAGCCCTTTGCCTTGATGAGGTTTTCGATCTTGCCCTCAGTTTCTATAGATTTGGCTATGTCCGCCGCCCTCATTGTAAGCTGGGCTCGCTGGTCCTCCTCCATCTCCGAGTCGCCGAGCATGAATGCCAGCGTTTCCACCGCTTCGTCACGCGCGCGCTGGCGGGACATTTTTGCCTCTACAAAAAAGGTGTCCCCGAACACAGCCGCGGCTTCGCCCGTTTCCATGACCTCGTTGATATCGTCGAGTACATTGTCTACATACTGCGCCTCGCCGTAGGTGGCATTGCCGTCCAGCACGGCTCGCGTCACGGGCAGATCCATATTTGTCGTGGAATACTGCCAATTCAAATACACCGCGACCCCAAGCCCCAGTACCAGCGCCGCCAGGATAATTTGCCTTTTACCTATGATCATGTTCATTTATTTTACCTCCATCTTATTTTATGCAGCGATTTTCTCAACGCAAACCTTTGCGCTGGAAATGCCTAAGGTCGTGGTTACAACATTTATGAGGCTTTGGCGCACCCTTAGGTCATCCGCCCCTTCGCACACTATTACGACGCCCTGTATTTTCGGCTCAAGCTGTGTGCGCACCAGCGGCTGACGTGAACCCATCCCCGCGTCCACTAAAATAAAGCTTGTTTGCACATTCTCCCTGGACGTGATGTTTTCGCCGTCGCCGCTTTTATCCAGGCTCCGTTTTTCTTCCTTGGCGTAGACAAGCTCCCCGCTGTTTGCCAGCGTGACCATGACCTCCGCGCTTCCGACGCCTTCAATGCGGATAATCAGGCCGCGCAGCCTCTCCTCCGTCCTCGCGACGTATTCTTCGCTTGTAAACAGTGCGGGCGAACCCGGGCTGTCCACGGGGGGGCCTGTGGCGGGCTGCCCGCCGAGAAGCTGTGAGAGCAAAATCAGCCCCATCCCCAGCAGCCCCAGAATCACAAGGAGCTTCACCTTTGCATCCTTGCCCAGAAGCTTTTGCGCACCCGCCAAGGCCGCTTTAAAATCCGGCATTTTTCACCGCCCCTTACCATAATTTACCGGTCGTTGCCTTCGTAGCCGATCCGCACCTCAAGCCCCAGCGCGTTTGCAAGCTCCGTGCGGATATGGTCGTGGCTGCCCTCGTGCGAAGCATCCAGAGTTATATCCACGCGACCGGGCCCATGTTGTCCGTTTGTAATAATGTTTATGGTAGTATCCCCCCCATTTATGCCCATTTGCGAAAGCTTTTCCCGGATTATTTTTTCCACGCCTTCAAGCCCGGCGCGCCCCGCCTGGGAATTGGCTGTATCCGTAAGCGCCTGCGCCCTGCTTTGAATATCCGGCATAAGCTCCCCGCCTGTGCCGAGTTCTATCCCCGGCACCCCGAAAACCGCGGGGGAAAGCAGAACACACAGGAAAAACGCACTACAGGTTACGCCGAAAATCTTTTGCATATTCGATTTCGGCAGCGCCATACGAAAGATACCGCCGGCCGCCATCGCGGCGCATACGGCAAACGCCCAATCACGCAAAGCGCCCATTTAAACGGCCCCCATCCCCGCGCCCATCACAATCGCGGTGGAAATTATCACAAGCAAGGCAAAGCCCAAAATCACTGCCACCAAAATCCCAAGCACCCCCGCGCACGCCTTCATTACCGAGGAAACTGCAGGCACGCCGACTATATCGCCCGCCGCCGCGCCCAAATTCGCCGCGATATACCACGCCAGCGTGTTTAGGAGTATCGGCAAAAACGTGAACACCACCGCGATTATCCCATACGCCCCCACGGATGATTTTATAAGCCTGAGACAGCCCTGCGCCGTGGAAAACGCCTCGGACAGCGCGCTTCCAACCACGGGGACAAAGCTGGTGAAAAGGAATTTCGCGGATTTATTTGCCACCGTGTCCGCGTTCGTGCCAACCATTGTCTGTATGGAGAGCAGCGCCACAAACAGCGTAAAGCACAGCCCCAAAACCCAGCCCGCGATATTCTTTACCACGCCCGCCGCCGAGGATATGTTTATCTCCGGCGAAACCGCGCCCATAACGCACATCGCCAGGTACACGGACATCAGCGGCATCAAAAACCGCGCGATGACCTGCGCGATGACCTGCGCGGCGGTAAACATCATTATGCTGTATGTACCCGCGGTAACGGGCTGACCGGACGCCATCATCGCGGCGGAAAACACCGGTACGAAGCCCGCCATGAAAAAAGCGGCGTCCTGCACAGCGCGGACAGTTTCCATGATGCAGTCAAAGATAGGGCGCGCGGCGGAAAGCACGACGCAAAGCACCGCCGTCATATTAAACACCTGCGGCATATCCCCGCCCGACGCCTGTCCCATCCCCTGCAAAAAGGAGCTTATCGCCAATATCCCCACTATTGCCGCGAGCGTGTTTACCGGCGCCCTGATTTGCCGCAGGGCAAGCCGCCACACCGTCCGGAAAAACTCACCCGGGGAAAGCCCGATCAGCGAGGATACGCTCAGGTCGACCCCCGCCTCGTCCATCAGCTCCAGCGCGTGGCCCGGCACTTGGCTGACAAGCTCGTCCTTTCCCAGCGCGCGCAGCTGCTCGTCGGTATCGAAGCCCTCGGGCCCGGCGGCGGCCTGTACAGGCAAGGAAAAGAGCAGGACGGCGAAAAAGACCGTTAATAGCTGTTTCATCGGCATATTCCGTCCGATCCTACAAATTGGGCTGTATTAACCGGCGCGCCACCGCCAGAACCTGCTCGAAAAGCGGCAGGCTCACTGCCAGCACCGCGATCTTGCCCGCCATTTCCAGCTTCGCGGCAATCGCGCTTTCCCCCGCGTCACGGCAGGTATCACAGGCGATTTGCGTGAGCAGACAGATGCCCATCGCCCGCAAAAGCACGGAGAGGTACTCCCCCGGTATTATAGAGGCGGTGAGCATGGCGCGCACCCGCCCGATGATATCCGCGATTTCGCCGAACAGCGCGAACAGCACAAACGCCCCCGCGGCAAGCGAAAGCAGCAGCGCAAACTCCGGCCTTTCCCGGCGGAGCAGTACACATAAAATCGCGGCGATAAGCCCCGCGCCGATAACCGCCGCGATGCTCACAGCGTTATGTAATACAGGCTGAAGGTGCTTTTTACCGTATCGAACAGGCTGCTGATCACCGGTATGATCATCATCAGCACGACGATTACGCCCGTAAGCGTTGTCATCATAGCCATGTCGTCGCGCCCGGAGCGCGCCAGCACTTGGTTGAGGATCGCCACAATAATCCCGATGGCCGCAATCCGAAAAATCAGGTCTACATCCATTTGCTTTTTACCTCCGCTCTTTTATTTGAGTCAAATACGAGTTTCTCCGTTGGGGTATAATGCGCTATAGGGGACGCACATCGGGCGTCCCGAAATTACAATCGCCGCCATATGTGAACCGTAGGGGCGGGGTTTTCCCGCCCGAAATTCCCCTCCTTGGAGGGGTGGCAGGCGTAGCCTGACGGGGTGGTTTATAACACGATTTTATCTTCGGTTATTTTTCACCGCTCAAGCCGCGGAGGCTCTTCTTTGTTCGCGCAAAGAAGCAAACGCGCCGGAGAGACCCCGGACCCCCATTTCGACAAGCCGTATAGCCCTGTGCCTTTCATCGCGCACGTCATATGCATGGTTCTATAATCCGCCCAATCGCTCAGCCGAGCCGAGCTCCAGGTCTCGAACGCGAAAAAAGGTATTAGG
>WRLS01000112.1 GCA_009776345.1 Oscillospiraceae bacterium
ACCCCTGTAATTTAGTCGATAACCATAAAAGCGATCAATGCATACAAAAATCCATCAGAACCTCCCAACAGCCAGGCCACCCAACCGCCGAAAGAGGCAAATCCGCCTTGAATCATATGCCATATGGTTCTTGTTTCCACGTCAGCACATCCCGTCATCCGAAATAGGTTTACTACATAATATGCTCGGATGCGGTCAAGGGTGTTGGCTATTCTTCCAATTGTTTACCTACAATTCTTTTTTTGGTATCCCTGCTACAGCAATCACGTGGTCGCGGTCACAGACTACTAATCTGTTCGCGGTCTGCTTTTTTCTCTGTATAATAATACCATGAGTATGACCAGATGCCTTTTATGCACGCGCTCGCTGAAATCCCTATCCATACCCCCCGTAAGCCCAGCCCCAAAAACTCCGCGGAAAGCAAATACACCAGCGGCACACGAATTATATTGCAGGCCGTATTGATAACAGCGGGCGGTATTGTTTTCCCTAAACCCCTAAATGTATTCGACGATACGGATTCTAAGCACATCGGTATCTGGCAGATTGCCAAAATACGCAGATACAAAACGCTGCGTTCAATCAGTTCGGGGTCAGGCAAGAACAGCCCGAACAAATACTTCCCAGGCACAGCCAGCAAAAACGCGATAAATGCCCCGTAACATAGCATAACGAGCGAAGCGGTCCGATAAGTTGCTTTTATGCGCTCGGGTTTTTTCGCGCCGTAATTCTGTCCGATATAAGCAACCAGCGCCGTGCCGAACGCTCCGCCTACCAGCCATGTAAGCGATTCTATCTGGGAACCTACGCGGCTCATAGCCATCGCGTCCGCGCCGAAAAACGCTTCGCGCCGCGATGTTACCATTACAAGAAAAGTGAACAGGAGGCTCTCGGCAGAAATCGGCAGCGTTTTTTTCAGTATCCATATAACATCGTCCCATTTCGGAGCGGTAAAAAATTTTATGTCCTCAAACGGGCGCTTTTTGCTTTTTTTCATTAAAACAAGAAGCGTCGTGCATGAAATCACTTGTCCGATAACATTGGAATAAGCCGCGCCCATTATGCCGAAATTCAGCGTAAATATCAATATCGGGTCAAGAACCATGTTTATACATATGCCGATGGTGTTATATATAAACGGCGTGCGCGAATTGCCGGCGGCGGTGAACACCGCGCCAAGTGTCGCTGATATATATGTCAGCGGGATACCGATGGCGGTTACAGCGAGATAGTTTTCTGTATATTTAGCTACATTGGCTTCCCTGAAATTAAAAAACCCTGCCATTTGGGACCGCAGTGTAATCATAGCCAAAGCGATGCCCGCCCCGCACACCAGGCTAATAAATAACGCCGTGTTTGTGTAAGCTTTTGCCTTTTCCCTGTCACCTGACCCAATTGCCCCGGAAACGCCTATGCTTGCGCCGACGCTGCCTAAATACATAAACGCAATAGACAGCCAAATATACAGCCCTGCCGCGCCGGTTGCCGCAACCTCTTCGCTGCCCAGTCTGCCCATCCAAAACATATCGGCGAGGTTGTACAGCATATTTATTGTCTGCGAGCCTATTATAGGTACAGAAAGATACATCAGCCGGCGGAGTATCGGTCCCCGGGTCAAATCAGTTTTATCGTCCATTCCGGCTTTCACATCCGATTATTTTTTAACCTGCAGGTTTTGGGTAGGGTCGGGCTTCCATGCCCGACCGTCAAAATCGAATATTCGCGGTCGGGGATGGAACCCCGACCCTACAAGCTTCTTCCCTTCCTAAATCCTCAATCCTAAAACCTCAATCCTGCGCAGCCGCGCTGCGCTGCGCAAGTTTATCGCAGCGCTCGTTTTCGGGATGCCCGGTATGCCCGCGTATCCACCTAAAGCTCACGCGGTGTTTTTCCAGCAGCGGCAGGAGCCGCTCCCATAAATCCGCATTGAGCGCGGGCTTTTTGTCCGGTTTTATCCAGCCCTTCGCCCGCCAGCCATAGACCCAGCCCTTGGTCACGCTGTCGATGACATATTTGGAATCGCTTGTAATCTCCGCCTCGCAGGGCTCTTTCAGGGCGGACAGCCCCTCGATCACAGCGGTAAGCTCCATGCGGTTGTTGGTGGTATCGTTCTCCCCGCCGCAAAGCTCTTTTTCATGCCCGGCGTATTTTAGGATCGCCGCCCATCCCCCCGGTCCGGGGTTGCCGGAACAGGCGCCGTCGGTGTAAATTTGGACCTTTTTCATCTTAGCCTACTTTTTTTATCAATTATACCACATGAAATGCTTTGCCGCAATTTCTTTGTATGTTCCCCCCTTTTTTCGCCAATACTAGCAAAAAAGGGGGAGCGATTTATCATGAAAGCAATCATCATGGCAGGGGGAGAGGGTACGCGCCTGCGTCCCTTGACCTGCGATATACCGAAACCGATGGCAAGGCTTTGCGGCCGCCCGACCCTTGAATATATCCTTGACCTTTTGGAGCGACACGGCTTCACAGAGGCGGCTGTTACCGTACGCTACTTGCCGCATTTAATCTCGTCGCATTTCCCGGACGGGCGGTACGGCGGCCTGCGCCTTTCCTTTGTCGAGGAGGACAAGCCGCTCGGCACGGCGGGGAGCGTTAAAAACGCCTGGGGCGGGGGCGATGTGCTTGTCATAAGCGGGGACGCAATGTGCGACTTCGACCTTGGCGCGGCTGTGCGTTTCCACCGTGAACGCGGCGCGGCGGCTACGATTTTGGCAAAACAGGTGGGCGACCCCAGGGAATACGGCCTGATCGACTGCCATGACGACGGCAGGATCAACGCCTTTATCGAAAAGCCCGCCTTCTCCCAGGCGGTCAGCGATTTGGCAAATACGGGCATATACCTGCTTTCCTCCGAAACGCTCTCCATGATCCCGGACGGCGAAAGCTACGACTTCGCGAAAGACCTTTTCCCGAAGCTGCTGGCGGAGGGCAAAGCTCTTTTCTGCAAAGAGGATTCCGGCTACTGGTGCGATATCGGCGACTTGGACACATATATACAATGCCAGCGGGATATGCTGTCAGGCAAGGTAGACTGCCGCATCCACGGCGTAAGGGATTTTGAGGGCAACGTGTTCGCCGGGGAAAAACCGCCGCGCAGCTGCCGCATAACAGCGCCGTCCTATATCGGCAGGGACGTCACCTTTGAAGAAAATGTGACCGTAGAGCAAAGCGTCATCGACGACGGCTGCTACATCGGGGAGGATGTGCGCGTAACAGGCAGTATTGTGCTTGCGGGCGCGTATCTGTCCCATCGGGCGAAGCTGACAGGCTCGCTTGTATGTGCGGGGGCGTCGGTCAAAACGGGCGCGATGCTGTTTGAAGGCTCTACAATAGGCTCCGGCGCGGTAATCGGCGAGCGGTGCATGATAAACCCCGGTGTAAAAATCTGGAACGGTAAAACAGCGGCGGCGGGCGAGATTGTTACAGAACACCGGAAAATCAGCGACCCGCAGCGCAGCTTCTTCACCGAGGACGGCATCAGCGGCGAGGTCGGCGTGGAGCTTACACCGGAGTTCATGGCACGCTTGGGATGCGCGATAGGTTCCGTTAAGCCGGACGCGCGGATTGCGGTCGGCGGTTCGGCCCACAGCGGCATTTCCGTACTCAAGGATGCGCTGTGCGCGGGGATACAGTCCACAGGCGCGCGCGTGATGGATTTCGGCGAGAGCTTCCGCGCACGGTTTGAATACGACATGGCGTTTTCGTCATCTGTTCTGGGCGTGTTTATCAGCGGCGGCACAAAATGCGGGATCCGTATGTTCGGGAAAGGCGGGCTGCCGGCAGAGCGCGATATTGAGCGCGGCATCGAGATTCTGCTTTCCCGCGGCGAATTCATCCGATGCCCCGGGGACAGGCTGGGCGACCGCGTTGTAATGACAGGCATGGACGGGCTGTACAAGGCGCAGCTCCTGCGCTTTGCAATCCACGGGCTGGGCGGGCTTTCCGCGCAGGTGCGCTCGCGCAGTATGTACGCGCAGAATACGCTCAGGGACGTGCTTTACAGGCTGGGCTGTGACGTGGAATCGGGCTTTACGCTGGAGCTTTCATCCCAGGGCGACAAGGTCAGGCTGCTTGACGACAAAGCGGGATATATCCCGCATCATAAGATTTTGGCATGGTGCGCGATACGGCGGATGGAGCGCGGCGAGGATGTAGCGCTCCCCTTTGACGCGCCCAGGTTTTTAGACGAAGTCGCCGCCCGTCATGGGGTAAAACTCCACCGCTATTATGACTGCCCCGCCGACAGCTCCGACCAGACCGCGCGCAAGATCGCGGCATTCCAGATGTGGTCGCGCGACGGCCTGATGCAAGCCGTGATGCTTATGTCAATCATCAAGGAAGAGGGCGGCTTGCAAAATATGCTGGGCCGGTGCGAAAACTTCGGCATGGCATCGAGGACAATACAAACGCAGGGGAGCCCCGCGGGCCTGATCCGCCACCTTAACCGCGAAAAATCCGGGCAGATACGCGAAGGCATCGTGCTTACCCACGAACGCGGCATTGTGCTTATAAAACCGCTCAAACGCGGCACGGGCATACGAATATTAGCAGAAGCCGCCAGCATGGAAATCGCCGACGAAATCTGCGCGGATGTTGAAGGGCAGATAGGAATTAGAAATTAGAATTAGGAATTAGTAAGGGAAGGAACCATAAGTTTCGCACTTATAAAAAGCGCAAATCTACAAAGGCAAGTAGGCACAAAACAAAAGTAGGGAGCGACACCGGAAGCGCCCGCGCACGTAATAACAGCGGAAAAAGTCTTCAAATATCTTTTTTTCTTAATTCCTTTTTCCGCGTTCAAGCCCTGGAGCCCGGCTCGGCTGGGTGATTGGGCGGATTATAGGGCAAAGCATATGACGTGCGCGATGAAAGGCACAAGGCTATGCGGTTTGTCGGAGCGGGGGTCCGGGGTCTCCCCGGTGTGTTTTGTTTCTTTTGCACAAGCAAAAGAAAAGCCCCCGCGGCTTGAGCGGGTGGGCTGTGCGTAGCTACAACGCGGACGAAATTTACTGTAGGCACAGGTTTTGCACACGATGGGATAATATCGTTAAAACCACCCCGGCGCGTCGTATTATACACAAACTGCGAAACTCGTAATAAAGCAAAAAACAAAAGCACCCGAAACCGGGCGCTCTTGTTTTAATATATCAACAGCCGTTTAAGTCAAGTCAAATACCGTTTCTATAACCCTGTCGGATGAATCGGGCGAATACCGCCAAAAAGGCAAATGCCCTTCTTTTATATAATAAACCGGCTCCGGCGGTATGTACGCCGCCTCGAAGGAATCTATTATAATAAGCTTGATTTTCATTTTATCGGAGATTAAATTTTTTATGTAGACGCTGGCGTGCTGCCCCGGGCAAACATCTTCCCTAATTTCCGCAAGCCCCGCCAGATTCGGGGTCAGCTCTACAAAAACGCCGTAATGCTCTACCGAGCGTATAATGCCCGCCACAGTTTCCCCGGGAGAGAACGCGGCGGCGTTTTCCTCCCATGTGCCGAGCAGCTCTTTATGTGAAAGCGTGATCCGCTCTAATTCGTCGATGGATTTTACCACCGCCTTGATTAACTGGCCCGGGCGGAAACGGTCGCGTGGATGCGATATGCGCGAGATGGAGATCGTGTCTATCGGTATCAGCGAGGTAAGGCCGCAGCCGATATCTACAAAACAGCCAAAGCTTTCCATATGCGTGACCCTTGCATCTATAATATCGCCCGGGCGCATTTTACTTACAAATTCGCGCTTACATTCCTCTTGGACCGCGCGGCGGGACAGCAGTGCCATAGCGGAGCCGTCCGCGGATTTTGTAAAGCCTGTTACAAAAAAGCAGACCGGCTTGTTCACCCGTGAAATGATGGCGATATCTCGCACGCCCGCGTCCTCGTCAATGCCCAGCACCGTTTCCGAACGCGGGATAATCCCGCGGCAGCAGCCAAGCTGCACGACAAGGTTATGCCCGGAATCACAGACGAGCGTGCGGCCCTCTAATATACGGCGCGCCGCCATGGCTTCCTGCAATGCCTGTATGCTCTGCTGTGCCGCTTTGTTGCCCGGGCTGTCCAGCAAAAGCCCCTCGGGCCGATATATATTATAACCGGTCATGACACGACCTCCCCTATTGTGACGCGTCACGGGCGATTTGGCAGGCTTTTGCGGTTACAATAACCTGTTATAAAACGCCTTCTCCGCGTTGTCCGCGCAATGCTGTTTTAATAATATGCACGGTTTAGGGGGATAATTCCTTTAGCTGACTACAATCTTGTACGCGTGCTGGTTTACGAGCCTTGCGGCGATTTGATGCCTGACGCTGTCGTCGCAGACGATCTTTACATCCACAGGGCGCGATGGCCGTATTGCGGCATTGTTTGTATACCCGAACGGGACAGCCCAGCCAAAAAACCCGGCGTTATCACCACCGGTGGCGGAATGGCCGGAATCCTCGAAGCCGTTGAGGTATTTTACGTCATGTATGCCCTTTACGCCGGAGCGGATACGCCCGATGGCAAGGTCGGCGAGGTCCTGCTGGTCGAATGTGCAAAAAATAGTGGCGCTCATATTTTTCTCCCGCTATGCTAACCCCGGGTTAGCATTATGAATTTGATTTTAGGGTTTCCAAATTCATGCGGGGTAAAACCGGTAAATATCGGAAAATATATGAGTTTCGCAGTTGGGGTATAATGCGTGATGTGTAATTCAAAACTACTCCCCCCTTCACTTCGTGATATTCCCCTCCTTGAGGGGGGATTTTACTCCCCCCTCTGCAAGAGGGGGGGG